>NZ_JBAFWZ010000012.1:0-109803 GCF_036662795.1 Lysinibacillus sp. 54212 | reverse complement strand
ATGAAACTTTATTGTTAACGTTTTGCTTGTTCAGTTTTCAAGGTTCATTTTGTTTCGTTGTCGCGTCATCTCTTGGCGACTCACTTATAATAACATCGTCTAATCATAGAAGTCAACACTATTTCATAAGTTTTTTTTGAGAAAGTATATTTTTTTCATGCATTCTATCAAAAAAGGAGTATGTTAATTATGCGAAAAGTGTTGATATTACTAGGTTTCTTTTTACTTTGCATTAGCTTTTATTTTTCAATGAAAAGCGATACATTGCCGGTTTTTTTAATGACGGACGAACCTAATGTCGTGTCTAAAGGGAATTATGGATTAGTTTTTGTAGCAGAGGTTAGTTTTACACATGATGGCTTTGAAGAATGGATCCCTTCAAGTTCTAGTAGTTCTACTTTGTTTTTACTACATCCAGATTATATTGAACGCTCTGAAAAGGTAATTGCTTCGTTAAAGAAAAATGGACGAGTTACTAGTTTATTAGGACGGTCCCTCGAAGAATATGAAAATATTGATATATTAAAAAAAGATATTAAAATTTATGAGCAGCATTTTGGTTCGAAGCCCCTTTGGTTTATGACAAGGGATTATATGTATAATGAGGAGATTAAACAATACCTTTTTTCTCAGCAAATTAACATGCTCTCTCCTTCTACACAACTAAATGTAAATGAACTTCCGGCTTCTTTGCCTGAGGGTTCAATCGTCTCATTACCACTTCATAAACAGTCTGCAGTAAATTTTGAGAGCATTACTACTTTCCTTACGCAACATCAATTTATTTCTATAGAAGAAAGTCTCTTTGGTTACTCTCTTAAATCAAAACGGTTTCCATAAAGCACATGTTTAGCCTCGACAGCTGCTTGCAGACCCAAATCGTAAGCATCCTTTCCTCTTTCGACCGAGGGGCTGGACGCTGGAGCTAGACACTGCTCAAACTCCAAAAAATTTTCTCTTTCTTATACTGTAAAATAAAAACCGCCCTGAAATGTTGAGCAGGGCGGTTACATTTATGTTTGTTGCGCAGCTTGCTTTCGTGCTTTGCGACGCTCTTCTAGTTTTTGACGGTCTACTTCTGATTTTGCATTATACTTTGGCAAGATTAATAATTGATATGCATTAACCGAAACAAGTGGGAATAATAGTAGTGCAACATATGTGTTGATATTTTCATCTCGGCCCATAAGTGCGATAATCCACTCTAAAGATGTAACAAAAATCATAAAGAAAACAGCAGGAATGAATACATGCTTTTTCCCAGTCATTTTAACTTTTTGAACAGCTGTTGCGATGGCCGCGCCGATTAAAAACAACATTAACCCGATATAAAATAGCCAATCGCCAGTAGATTTAGCATCTGGTGCAAATCGGAAAATAATCAAATCAACAAGAACAATGACAATCAGTAGCATTTGTACCCAGTTCCACAGTGTGAGGGATTTAAAAACACCCACGCCAATTTGATGAAGCGTTAAATACGCAAAGAACCCTGCCTGCGCAATAACACTCATCGTAAAACCTAATAAAATCATCCAAGCGAATGCTGCAATAAATTCGCCAAATTCGCCCGCAGATAAATATGGTTGGAAGAAATCCCAACGAATAAATAGGCTAGCCACTGCTGTGACACCGCCACCTACTAACATTGACATTATAAAAAATTTAAACCAATTCCGTATTGTCACAACAAAATGTCCTCCGTATTTTCAATATCCTTTACTCATTTTAGCAATCGTTAGATAAAAAAGCTAATACAGATGTAGTCGTATACATATTATGCGCATAATTGTGAACAATAATTGAAAGAACATGTTAGCGAAAGGATGGAGGAAACATGTATCGGCTTTTACTCTGTATTTGTTTCACGGTATTTATGGTTGGCTGTACTGAGGATAAATCCGCAACACTTTCATATGAAGAGGTTAAAAAAATTATGGTCGATTCCATTCAAACGGAGGAAGGAAAAAAAGCAATTCGGCAGCTTCTTGAAGACCCCTCATTCCGTGAGCTATTGGTACTTGAGCATGATGAAGTACAAACGGCAATGAAAGACACATTGCTATCAAAAGAGGCAGAGGATTTTTGGAAAAAGACGTTTGAGGACCCTAAATTTAAAGAAACTCTTGCTAAAAGTATGCAAAAACAGCAAGAGGATATTATGAAAAAATTGCTAAAGGATGCGGGTTATCAGGAAGATTTAATTAAGTTTTTTGATCAACCTGAAATGCAAAAGCAAATAGAATCGCTATTAAAAGGCAAGGAGCTACGTAAACAGATGGAAGAGGTCGTGATGGAGACAATCGAAAATCCACTGTTGCAAACAAAGTGGCAGGAGCTGATTAAAAAGAGTGGAGAGGCTTCTACTAAAAGCGAAGACGAAAAATCAAAAGATTCAGGTGAGGATAAAGGTAGTTCACAATAAAGGATTACTAGCCCTCCCTTAATCAAAAAGGGAGCTACCTCATTCAAAAACTGAGATAGCTCCTTACATTTTATTTTGTTAATTTCTCGATAATTTTGCTTGCCATATCTAAATATAGTTGTCCCGTTGGATGATCCTCCCCATAAATCGACGGAGCAAAATCCTCTTCTGTCCAATCAGGTTGTCCTAATGGAATTTGTCCTAATAATTCTGTACGTAATTCCTCAGCTAGCTTCGGACCGCCGCCTTGGCCAAACACATACTCTCGTTCGCCTGTTGTTTTTGATTCGAACCAAGCCATGTTCTCCACAACACCTAAAATATCGTGATTCGTTTGAAGTGCCATTGCTCCCGCGCGCGCTGCAACAAATGCCGCCGTTGGATGTGGGGTTGTAACGACCACTTCTTTTGATGACGGAAGCATTTGGTGAATATCTAACGCTACGTCCCCTGTGCCTGGTGGTAAGTCTAATAATAAATAATCCAGCTCGCCCCAGTCGACATCGCGGAAGAATTGATCAAGAACTTTACCAAGCATTGGTCCACGCCATACAATCGGTGCATTATTTTCAACAAAGAAGCCCATTGAAATCACTTTTACACCCATACGCTCTACAGGGTAAATTCGATCTTCCTTCACTACAGGCATTTCCTGAATACCCATCATATCCGGCACACTAAATCCGTAAATATCTGCATCAATTAAACCTACCTTTTTTCCAAGGCGCGATAACGCTACGGCCATATTTACTGATACAGTTGATTTCCCTACACCACCCTTACCAGAGGCGATTGAAATAAATTGCACGCTTGATAGGGGTGATAAAATATCTTGCGCTTCTGATTCTGTAGCTTGCCCACGGAATGAATCCAGCACTTCTTGTGAAAGCTCTTCAAAGCGAATTCCTACTGAAGCTGCTCCGTTTTCTTTTAAAAGCTCGACGATTTTCATTTGTAAGGTCATTTGCTCAGGTGTATTCGTTTTTGCAATTGCCACTTTTACACTGACATGTTGCTTTTCTTCTTTTATCGAAATATCTACGATTCCGTTCGTTTGTTCTAGTGTTTTATGTAAAAATGGATCCTGTAATTGCCCTAACAGTTCACGGACCTGTTGTTCATTCATCAAATCAAACACTCCCCCAATTTCTATTTCTACTTTTAGTATATCACACACTGTAGTTCCTAGTCGTTCCCTTTGCTTTATTCAAATTGTTGGTCAAAATAGTCTTCCACACCTCGTGCTATTGCATTCGCCATCTTTTCTTGATACGTACTATCCATTAATAACTCGCGCTCTTCATCATTGCTTAAAAAGCCTGTCTCAACTAATACAGCCGGCACCTCTGCCTTTTTTAGCAAATAAATACGTTCAATCGCTAAAGCTTCTCTATCGGTATTTTCAAGATCATCCCTAATAGCTTGTTGAACGGATTTTGCTAATAGCTCGCTTTGCGGATCTCCCTGTTTATGATAAAACACTTGGGCACCGCGCCACTTACTGTTAGGAATTGCATTCGCATGAACGGTAATAAATAAGTCTGGCTTTGCATCCTTTAAAATCGATTGGCGTAAAAATATATCCTGCTTTTTTCGCTCTCGTAATGATGCAAATTCCTCGCTCGGTGCATGCTCGCTAATGACATCCCCTTCCGTTGAACGCGTCAAAGTAACTTCCGCACCAAGTCGTTTGAGTTGTCGCGCAAGCTTTTTCGTTATTTCGAGTGTAATATCTTTTTCTATTACCTCTCCTTTTGAAGCGCCACCATCTATACCGCCATGTCCTGCATCCAGTACAATCTTCACGCCACCTAAAGGCTCTGGCAAGAAAAAACGACGATCCGATGCACTCGTTTCATAAACAACGATGATCATGCAGGCAAATAAAATGACAATTAGTGCTAGCCAGCGTCTCACATGTCCCACCACCTTTGGCTTACTATACGCTTGAAATGGTGGGAGTATGCATGTACACGTTTATGCTTCAGCCTCTAAATTATTTTGCAGAGTAGAGTAAAAACCGTTCTTTGCTAATAATTGCTCATGATTGCCCTGCTCTAAAATAAGGCCGTCCTTAACAACAATAATCTTATCTGCATTTTCAATTGTTTTTAGACGATGTGCAATAACAAAGCTAGTACGTCCCTTCATTAAGTTATTCAAGCCTTTTTGAATATGCACCTCTGTCATCGTATCAACACTTGAAGTCGCTTCATCTAAGATTAATATATCTGGATTTTCTAAAATTGCACGTGCAATTGCAATTAATTGACGCTGCCCCTGACTTAAATTCATGCCACCAGATGTCAGCAGTGTTTCATATTGCTGTGGTAAATATTTTATAAAATTATGGGCATAAGCAATTTTAGCTGCCTCTTCTACTTCTGCATCCGTAGCATCTAGCTTTCCAAAACGAATATTTTCACGGACAGTACCCGAAAATAAATACGTATCCTGCAGTACAACACCTACATGATCGCGCACATTTTCCATTTTATAATCTGTAATATTCCTGCCGTCGAGAAAAATCGCACCACTCGTTGCGTCGTAAAAGCGTGTTAGTAGCCCAATAATTGTCGTTTTGCCTGAGCCTGTTGGACCGACAATGGCAACGGTTTCCCCGGCCTGTGCTTTAAAATCAATACCACGTAGAACAGGCTTCCCTTCCTCATAGGCAAACTGAACCCGTTCAAAGACGACATCCCCATTAAAACGTGATTTTACTGCCGCCTCTTGCTTATCTAGAATTTCCTCTCGTTCGTCCAAAATTTCAAACACCCGCTCTGAGCCAGCAATTGCTGATTGAAATGTATTGAGTAGGTTTGAAAGTTGGTTAATTGGACGGAAAAATTGGCGAGTGTACGTAACAAAAGCTGCGATAATTCCAATTGTCACATAACCTCCAACTGCCATGAGCGCACCTGCACCAATAACAAGGCCCAGCCCTAAGTTATTCATAAAGTTATTTATTGGGCCCATAAAGCCGGAAATGATATCCGCGCGCATAGCAGATGTACGTAGTCTTTCATTCGCTTCTGTAAACTGGGCTAACGTCTGCTTTTCCTTGCCAAATAGCGTTGTCACATCTGAATTGGAAATCGTTTCTTCAATATAACCGTTTAGCTGCCCTAAATCTCGCTGCCTTGCTACAAAATTAACACTGCTTCGTTTAATAATTTGCTTTGTCGTCCAGACGATTAACGGAATAATCGTTAATGTAACAAAAGCGAGCGTCCAATTTAAATAGAACAAGGCAATTGCTGTACCAATTATCGTTAATAAGGACGACACAATTTGAATGACACTTTGAGATAAAGCGGCGTTTAGATTATCGATATCGTTTGTCATACGACTCATTAAATCGCCCTGCTGACGCTTATCAAAAAATGATAGCGGTAAAGACTGAAGCTTTTCGAATAGCTCTTGCCGTAGGGTCTGAATCGTCTTTTGAGATACACGAATCATTACAAAGGTTTGAAGCCAAGTGAGGATGGCTGATACTATAAAGATTACCGCTAGTAGGAGCGACATCCGAACTGCACCATCGAGATCTCGCTGAATAATATAATCATCAATAATGATTCCGATGAGCAATGGCCCTAGTAAACTTAGTAGCGAACCAGCTACTACAAAAATAACGGCACTAACCATCCCTAACTTTTGCTGACGTAAGTAGCCCCAAATTCGGAGGAGCGTTTCTTTTTGGTTTTTCGGTTTTACAGCGGGTCCGTTAAAGTGTCCGCCGGGATGTCTCATCGGTAGTGGCGGTCCCCCTCCTGGTGGTTTATTCATTTAACGTCCCTCCTTTTTCAGCCTGTGTTTGTACAATTTGCTGATATAGCTCACTCGTTTTTAGTAATTCTTCATGTGTACCTGCAGCCACAATCATTCCGTCATCCAATACAAGAATTTGATCCGCGTGACGAATGGAAGAGATTTTAGAGGCTACGATGATTTTCGTGGACTCGGTAAATTGAGTTTGAATCGCCCGTTGAATATTCTTTTCCGAAATGCTATCTACAGCACTTGTGACATCATCTAATATTAGAATGGCCGGCTTTCGAATAAATGCACGAGCCATTGCAAGTCGTTGCTTTTGTCCGCCAGATAAATTCGTTGCCCCCTGTGTTAATCGATGGGCTGTACCTGCTGGGAGCTTGTCTACAAATTCAGATGCACAGGCAGCCCGTAAGCTTTCCTCAACTTGGATGTCCGTTGCCTGTTGGTCTCCGTAGCGTATATTTTCAGCAATTGTTTTTGAAAATAACGTTGCTTTTTGAGGAGAGAATCCGATTGATTCTCGTAAGAGCTGAATATCGTACTGCTGCAATGGAATACCATCAATTGTAACGCTCCCCTCGTCTGCATCAAATAATCTCGGAATCATTTTCACAAGTGTAGATTTTCCACTACCGGTCATTCCGATAATTCCCACCGTTTGTCCTGCACGGGCTGTAAAGGAAATGTTTTTCAGTACAGGTTCTGTGTCCTTATTATAGGAAAACGTAACATTGTCAAAGGACACGTCACCTTCTATTTCTTGTTGAACTGGCTGCACTGGATTTTTTACTTCAGTCGTTGCTTCCAGTACATGAACGATACGCTCAGCACTCGGCATTGCACGAGCGAGCTGCACAAGTACCATAGACGAGCTCATTAAACCGTTCATCACCATCATTAAGTAATTAATAAATGCTAAAATAACACCAACCTGAATAGAACCGTTATCGACCTTTATTGCCCCGAGCCAAAGCGCTGCAATGATCCCCATATTTACGACAAACATCGTTAGAGGCATGAGTATACCGATAATTTGATCAGCGGTAATATTTCGCTTCATCAGCTGTGTATTGGCATCGGCGAATCCTTCAATTTGGTGTTTTTTTCGGTTATACGCCTTAATGACACGGATTCCAGCCAAGTTCTCTTGCACCTTTGTATTTACTATGTCTACAACCTTTTGCACTTTGTGAAATAGCTTCCCTGAAATCATCGTAAAGAAGTACACACTAACTGCTAAAATCGGCACAACAAAAAGTAAGATCGAAAATAGCTCGCGAGCTGTAATAAATACGAAGATAACTGCGCCGATAAATAGCATCGGTCCTCGTACAAATATTTTCAACAGCATCGTTAATGCCCGTTGTAGCATTTCTACATCGCTCGTTAAATTTGTGATCAGCTTGCCCAGCGTAAATTTATCCTTACTGCTATTCGAAAAATATGTAATCGTTTCATATAAATCATGGCGAATATCTGTTGCAAAGTTAACTGCCGCACGTGATGCATAAATAGAACAGCCGACGCCACCGATCAGTCCTAGTATGGCGGCACCAATCATAAGCGCGAACATTTTCAATATATAAGGTGTATTATCTTTTGCAATCCCTTCATCAATAATATGCTGCAGGATCGTTGGTTGAATTAAGTCCATGCCCACCTCTACTAGCATCATGAGTGGTGCAAGGATAGCGAATGCCATGTACGGCTTTAAATACTTTGTTAATTTTAGTACAGCCTGCATAGGTATACGAGCCTCTCTTTCTCTATTCTTGCTCCTGCCTTTCAGTTAATTCATCTAAGCCAAATACAACTTTGAAGTCATTCATGATTGCTTCCGTTGCCTTTAGCTCACCTGCAATAACAGGTTGAATCGACTGTAACTCTGGAGCTTCAAGCTGTTTCTTTAAAGTATCACGTTTTGTTACAAGCTGCTGATAAAACATAAGTGCTCTTCCACGCCTAAACGTCTGTGCACCTCCGCGCCCTCTTTCACATTTTTCTTTGCGCATACTCTCACCTCTTTGAATACAATTGTATACAAAGGCATACTATTGTACAATCCTGCTGCTCATTAGACCTTTCGAAATATTATTGAATATTTAAAACTACTTTTTATGTTTTTCGAGAATTATTTGGTATATATTAGAATTAAGAGTCTATTCTTTATTTTTGAGAGGATAAATCTAGAAATGGGGGAGCACGATGAATAATAAACTAAAATCAGTTATTGAAGCTATTGATTTTTATCAAGCTACTTATCCCGAGGATGCTTGTGTGCTAATTTTCGATACAGAGAAAGTAGCTGCGTACAAGCCTGGAAAAATGGTTGATTTAAAAATTAAGGTCGGGGAAACCATTGAAGCACATAAAAATACAACAAGCGTACGCGCCATGAGAGGCGGAAAATCCCTAAGAGAGGAACGAGGCCCTGAATTGTTCGGCTTTTCTTACGTTGCCTCTGCATGCCCTATTTTTGATGAGGGGAAGATTGTTGGAGTAGTAACCGGTGTAATCTCTAATGATCGCTTACATAATATGCGTAGTGTGGCGACGGAGCTTTCTAGCGCCGTTCAAGAAATGTCTGCTACTACGGACGAGTTGGCACATGCAAGTACTGATGTGTCAAAAAGTATAGAGGATTTATCAAAATTAACCGAAACATTAGATAATGATATTGGACAAATTAATTCGATTGTCAACGCAGTAAAGGATATTGCCACGAAGTCGAAAATTTTAGGCTTAAATGCATCCATCGAGGCAGCTCGTTCAGGTGTTCATGGAAAAGGCTTTGCAGTCGTAGCAAATGAAATTCAAAAAATGGCGGGGGACAGTACTGCAAGCGCTGATAGCATTGCAAAGGAACTGGATAACATAAAAAAATCCATCGGGTATGTCAATGAATCGACAACACAAATCTCCGCATTTACACAGCAATATACAGCAAGTATGCACGCTATGAATAGCTCCTACACGAATATGAACCGTATTGGGAATCAATTACTAGAGCTAAGCGAGATTGACTAATGGCTTGGGAGAACCTCTTCATAATGGAGGGGGCTAACCCCTGTGGATTGCTTTATTTGACGAAATAATACATCCTCCTCGCCCAAAAATAAATTATCAAAAGAAGACAGGCCTATCTTGTCTTCTTTTTCTCTTTTTAAAAATAAAAAACTCTCTCCCACAAAAGTGAGAGAGAGCTGTTGTCTCGAAATGATTGTGTAATCCGTAGATTAACGTTTTGAGAACTGAGGTGCACGACGAGCGCCGCGTAGACCTGGTTTTTTACGCTCTTTCATACGAGCGTCACGAGTTAATAGACCCGCCGCTTTAAGAGCTGGACGGAAATCTGGGTCAACTTGTAATAATGCACGTGCGATACCGTGACGGATTGCACCAGCTTGACCAGTGAAACCACCACCGTTAACGTTAACGTGGATATCGTAGCTACCTAGAGTTTCAGTTGCTACTAATGGTTGTTTAATTACTTCACGTAATGTTGCGAATGGTACATAATCTTCAACATCGCGTTTGTTGATAACAATTTTGCCTTCGCCTGGTACTAAACGTACGCGAGCTACTGAGCTTTTACGGCGACCTGTGCCGATATATTGAACTTGTGCCAAGGTAATATCCTCCTATTAATTTAAATTATCCACGAAGCTCGTATGCTTCTGGTTTTTGTGCTGCGTGTGGGTGCTCTGCTCCAGCGTAAACATTAAGTTTACCGAACATTTTGCGACCTAAAGAGTTTTTAGGAAGCATCCCTTTTACTGCTAACTCGATCATTTGAGTTGGGTATTTCTCTTTCATTTCGCCAGCTGTACGTTGTTTTAAACCGCCAGAGAATTGAGTGTGACGGTAGTAAATTTTACCTTCTAATTTATTACCTGTTAACTCGATTTTGTCAGCATTGATGATGATTACGTGATCACCAGTGTCAACGTTTGGTGTGAAAGTT
Source organism: Lysinibacillus sp. 54212 (assembly GCF_036662795.1). Taxonomy (NCBI): domain Bacteria; kingdom Bacillati; phylum Bacillota; class Bacilli; order Caryophanales; family Bacillaceae; genus Lysinibacillus; species Lysinibacillus sp. 54212. The sequence goes on along the minus strand of NZ_JBAFWZ010000012.1, from coordinate 99,634 downwards.
GGTTTATGTTTACCGCGTAAAATTGCAGCTACTTCAGAAGCTAAACGTCCAAGAGTTTGGCCTTCTGCGTCAACTACTAACCATTTACGCTCTACTTCGTGGCCTTTAGCCATGAATGTTGTACGCATGTATATGTCCTCCTAATCGATTCGATTACCGTTATTTTTCATTAGTCTACACTATAAGTTTCGGGGCTTATTTGTGGTGGTAATGAAAATACCATACATCATCATATAACGTATCCTATTTAAAGTCAAGAGATTTAATTGAACACCTGGAGATGTTGTTAACCCTTGTAGCATTGGACGTTCCCTATTATTCAGACTAAAAATCTATCGAAACGCCCGATTATTTAATAAAAAACTTTTTCTAAATATAAGCCATGTGGTGGTGCTGTTTTACCAGCATTGGCACGATCCTGTCTAGCAATAGTACCGGCTAGCGCTGTTGCTTGTCGTTTACCAATGCCGACCTCCCAAAGTGTACCGGCAATAATACGAACCATATTATACAAAAAACCGTTGCCCTCAATTATCATATGGAGCTCCTCGCCACGCCATTCAAGCGCTAAGGAATGCACGGTGCGGACCTTATCAACCACACTCGTGTTAGCCGCGCAAAAACAAGAAAAATCATGTGTACCAATAATCAACTCCGCTGCCTCACGCATTGCTTCAACATCTGGCTTTATACCATTCGTTTCTACGGAATAAAAGCGGCGAAATGGACTTTGGATGGTTTCGCAGCTCCAAATATAACGATATCGTTTTCCACTGACGCTATAGCGTGCATGAAAATCAGTCGATACTTCTTCAACCGTAAGCACGCGAATATCACGTGGCAATTGTACATTTAAAGCTTTCATATATTTATCAGGCGGAACCGAGAGCGGTGTATCAAAATGAATCACTTGTCCTGTTGCATGAACCTTTGCATCTGTTCGTCCACTTGCTGTTACACTTACCTTTTCGCCCTTATGCATCACCGACAGCACTTTCTCTAGCTCAAGCTGCACAGTTCGCTCACCAGGCTGTACCTGATAGCCAGAAAATAGTGTCCCGTCATAGCTAATTGTCGCCTTTAAACGTTTCATAGTTCTCTCCTACTTGCGGAAATAAAATAATAATGCTGTTACCCCTGCTAGTATAACTAAGCTGAGCGTATCCTGCATATCCCATTTTAGCTTACGATAGCGCGTGCGTCCTTCTCCACCACGATAGCCACGAACCTCCATGGCTGTCGCTAAATCCTCTGCACGTTTAAATGCACTTACAAATAACGGAACAAGTAGAGGGACAACTGCCTTTAATCGATCTTTTAGCGGTCCAGCACTTAAATCAGAGCCTCGAGCCATTTGCGCCTTCATGATCTTATCCGTCTCGTCCATTAGGGTTGGAATAAAGCGAAGTGAAATAGACATCATCAGCGCCAATTCATGGACCGGTAGCTTTAATTTCTTTAATGGGTTTAATAATACTTCAATCCCATCCGTAATCGAAATAGGTGACGTAGTTAATGTTAGAACAGACGTCATAAAGACAAGCACAAGGAAACGTACCGATATAAAGATACCCTGCTTTAAGCCTTCCTCATAAATCTTTAAAAATCCAAGATCAAGTATTATATCCCCTTCACGTGTAAAGATAATATGAAGCAGGAATGTAAAAATCATTAGTATAATGACCGGCTTTAGCCCGTTAATTAAGAAGTATAGACGAATACGCGATATAAAAACCACAAATAGCGTAAACGCTAAAAGTAGAGCATACGTAGCGGCATTATTCGCTAAAAAGACTACAATTATAAACGCAAATACAAAAATAAGTTTTGAACGGGGATCTAGCATATGCACAAATGAGTCCCCTGGAATATAGCGGCCAAAAATCATTTTCTCCATCATTGGTCAGCACGCTCCTTTACGACGCGTGCGATTTCTGCTGCTAGTTCTTCCTCAGTGAGGCAAACCTTTGCTAGTCTGACATCCATCACTCTCTCGATTTTACGTTGGAATCGTACAACCCGCGGTAGCTCTAAACGATATTGCTGTAGAGTTTCCGCATCTGCAAATAGCTCTCGTGGTGCACCGGTTAACACACATTTGCCCTCGTGCATAATTGCCACGTGATCTGCATAACGTGCGGCATCCTCCATACTATGCGTTACAAGAATAGTCGTCAGCCCACGCTCCTTATGCAATTTATAAAACATATCCATAATTTCCTGCTGTCCTCTAGGATCTAGCCCTGCAGTTGGCTCGTCTAATACAATCACTTCAGGCTGCATCGCCAATACTCCCGCAATTGCAACACGGCGCATCTGCCCTCCTGATAAATCGAACGGTGATTTTTCAAGCACGTTCTCAGGTAACCCAACAAGCTGGATTAATTGTCGTGCTCGTACTTCTGCCTCTGCTTCAGTGACACCGAAGTTCATCGGACCAAACATAATATCCTTTAACACAGTCTCTTCAAATAACTGATGCTCAGGGAATTGGAATACGATACCGACCTTTTGACGAATCGGCTTTAGTTCCTTCGCCTTCTTGCCCGCCTCAATAATACGCTCCCCAATTTGGACAGTACCACTAGAAGGTTTTAACAGTCCATTAAAGTGCTGTAGGATTGTTGATTTGCCCGATCCTGTATGACCAATTATCGCTTGGTAGGACCCTTGTGAAATTGCTAAATTCACGTCAAATAAAGCGTGTTTTTCAAACGGCGTTCCTTTTGAATACGCATAGCCTACTTGTTGAAGTTTGATGTCCATAAGTCATTCACCAGCTCTTCTTCTGTCATATGTTGCCCTACTAGTTGTACACCCTGTCCCTGTAAGAGCTTCGTCATTTTCATCGCAAACGGTAAATCAAGCCCAAGGTCAGCTAATTTGTCGCCTAGCGCGAAAATTTCAGTCGGCGTACCTTGAGCGAACTTTTTTCCGTCGTTCATAAATAGAATTCGATCCGCTAAAATTGCCTCTTCTAAATCATGCGTAATCGATAGTACCGTTAAACCTATTTTCTCACGCAATGCTTGAACCGTTTGTAGAACTTCCTCTCGTCCCTGCGGATCAAGCATCGATGTTGCTTCATCTAATATTAAAATCTTCGGATGCATAGCTAATGCCCCAGCAATGGCTACACGCTGCTTTTGACCACCAGATAAATGGTGGGGCTCATGATTTAAAAAGCTCTCCATCTTAACTTTCGCTAGTGAATCATGCACACGCGCGACCATTTCTTCATGAGGTACGCCATTATTTTCAAGGGAAAACGCTACATCGTCCTGCACCGTTGCCCCAACAAATTGATTATCTGGATTTTGAAAGACCATTCCAATATTCGAACGAATGTCCCATAAATTTTGATCTGTTAATACTTCCCGCATAATACGGACCTCTCCTCCATGCGGAAATAATAACCCACTCATTAGCTTGGCAAGTGTCGATTTACCTGATCCATTATGGCCAACGATGGCTATCCATTCACCTTCATTAACAGCGAATGTGACATCTTCAACTGCATTTCGTGCACTCGGAACGTCTGGTGTATACGAAAATGTTACATTGTTAAAAGATAATATCTCTGTCATGTTACTCCGCTCCTCACTCTCTGCTCTACTAATAAAACTACACTGTTTTCTAAATGAACGCTACCTTTTCAGGTTAAAATGACATTCACATATATAAAAATAAAGCACGTTGCAATAGCCTTACGCTAGAAACGTACTTTATGTTTGTATATGTATAGGCAATCTGGCTATCTATTCCAAATTTAATAGAATAAAAAAGCGCGCACCTCATTCAGAGAAATGCGCTTATCACTACATTAGGTGAGTGTAACGGCTGCTCATTTCCGTTCACTCGAATATGAATGAGGTGCGAGAGCTAGACGAGACGCCGTACAGATTGCACTCGCTCATCATAACGCTCAGCTTAATTATTGTCGTATAAATCGTTAAAGTGCTAAAACGCTCGTTCGCACGCGACAAGCGCTGGAAACTCCTTACAAGCATGCATGCATGCGTAGGAGGGAGTTGAAGCGACCTCGAGCGTGCAGCGTTTGAGCCTAGATATAAATCGTTAAAATTTTATGAAAAAGAGGGATGCCGCTCAACAGGTGAACAAGGCACCCCTCAAACACGCTAAGTTAGGATTAAACTAATTCAATCACAACTACAGGTGCGCCGTCTCCACGACGAGGACCTACTTTAAGGATACGAGTGTAACCACCTTGACGTTCTGTATAACGTGGTGCAACATCATCAAATAGCTTTTGAAGTGCAAATGACGTTGTTTCGTTACCTTCTTCGTCAGTAGTAGTAACTAACTCACGACGGATGAATGCAGCCGCTTGACGACGAGCATGTAAATCTCCGCGTTTACCTAAAGTAATCATTTTTTCAACAGCTTTACGAACTTCCTTCGCGCGAGCTTCAGTAGTTTCGATGCGCTCGTTGATGATTAAGTCAGTAGCTAAGTCACGTAACATCGCTTTACGTTGAGAACTTGTACGACCAAGTTTTCTGTAACCCATGGATGTTTCCCTCCTTTAAAAAATATCTGATCTAGCTTTAATATAATATTCGCTTAGTCTTCTTTTCGTAATCCTAAACCAAGCTCTTCTAACTTCGCTTTTACCTCTTCTAGAGACTTACGACCAAGGTTACGTACTTTCATCATGTCATCTTCTGACTTGTTAGCTAGCTCAAGTACCGTATTGATACCTGCACGCTTTAAGCAGTTGTAAGAACGAACAGAAAGGTCTAGTTCTTCGATAGTCATCTCTAAAACTTTTTCCTTTTGATCTTCTTCTTTTTCTACCATGATTTCAGCAGTTTGCGCTTCGTTCGTCATGCCTACGAAGATGTTTAAGTGCTCGGTTAAAATTTTCGCTCCAAGCGAAATCGCCTCTTTTGGACCGATGCTGCCATCTGTCCACACATCAAGTGATAACTTATCGTAGTCAGAATTTTGTCCAACGCGAGTGTTCTCCACTTGGAAATTGACGCGTGAAACTGGAGTGTAAATAGAGTCGATCGGGATCACGCCGATAGGAAGATCCTCACGTTTGTTTTGATCAGCAGGAGTGTAACCACGGCCTCGCTGTGCGTACATACGCATACGTAAATGACCGTTTTTAGCGATTGTTGCAATATATAGATCTGGATTTAAAATTTCAACGTCGCTGTCATGTGTAATGTCAGCAGCTGTAACTGTTCCATCTCCCTTAACATCAATCTCAATGACCTTTTCTTCGTCAGAGTAGATTTTTAAAGCTAACTTTTTCACGTTTAAGATGATTGAAGCAACATCTTCTACAACGCCTTCTACAGTAGAGAATTCGTGTAATACGCCATCAATTTGAATTGATGTTACAGCAGCTCCTGGTAATGAAGACAGAAGGATACGACGTAAAGAATTACCCAAAGTGTTTCCATATCCGCGTTCAAGCGGTTCTACAACAAACTTGCCATACTTGGCATCTTCGCTGATCTCCACTGTTTCAATCTTTGGTTTTTCAATTTCGATCATTCAATTTACCCTCCTTCAAAACATCGAATGTATAGGTTCATACCATCATAGTTGTCGATCTTAGATTGACCGTTAAAAATTGCACAAGACTTTTGCACAAAAGAAATGATGTACTCGGAAGTAAACTACCGAGTTGCACCCACTACACGCGACGACGTTTTGGTGGACGGCAACCGTTATGTGGAACTGGAGTAACGTCTTTAATAGCAGTTACTTCTAAACCAGCAGCTTGAAGTGCACGAATTGCAGCTTCACGACCAGCACCAGGACCTTTAACAGTTACTTCCAACGTTTTCAGACCATGTTCAAGGGATGTTTTTGCAGCAGTTTCAGCAGCCATTTGAGCAGCAAATGGAGTCGATTTACGTGAACCACGGAAACCAAGAGCACCTGCGCTTGACCATGATACTGCGTTACCTTGCATATCTGTGATCGTTACGATTGTATTGTTAAATGTAGAACGGATGTGTGCAATACCAGCTTCGATATTCTTTTTCACACGACGTTTACGAGTTTGTTGTTTACGAGCCATGTTAAGAAGGAACCTCCTTTACTTAATTATTTTTTCTTGTTCGCTACAGTTTTACGAGGACCTTTACGCGTACGAGCGTTGTTCTTCGTATTTTGTCCACGAACTGGTAAACCACGACGGTGACGGATACCACGGAATGAAGCGATTTCCATTAAACGTTTGATGTTTAAAGAAATCTCACGGCGTAAATCACCTTCAGTTTTGTATGAATCTAATTGTTCACGGATTTGGTTTAATTGATCTTCTGATAAGTCGCGTACGCGGACATTTTCGTCAATGCCTGCAGCAGCTAATACTTTTTGAGAAGTAGTTTTACCAATACCGTAGATGTAAGTTAATGAAATTACCACGCGTTTGTCGCGAGGAATGTCAACACCAGCAATACGTGCCATGTACGTTGTGCACCTCCTTGTTTATTAACCTTGTTTTTGTTTGTGTTTAGGATTTTCACAGATTACCATTACTTTACCGCGTCGGCGAATTACTTTACATTTTTCGCAGATCGGTTTCACAGATGGTCTCACTTTCATCTAACCTAACCTCCTTAATAGTCCGGAGTGCAAAAGATTATTTAAAACGGTATGTGATGCGACCGCGAGTTAAATCATAAGGAGATAACTCGATAGTAACCTTATCTCCAGGTAGGATACGGATAAAGTGCATACGAATCTTTCCAGAAACGTGTGCGAGTATAGTATGCCCATTTTCTAATTCTACCTTAAACATCGCGTTTGGCAAAGTCTCAACAACTGTTCCTTCGACTTCAATTACATCGTCTTTCGCCATCAGCCATTCTCTCCCTTCTATATGCAATTTCTGATTCATAGTGAATCAAAGCAACTGTTTTCTTCCAATAGATAGAAGCAACTCGTTTCAACATATGTTTGGATTGTATGAGAGATGTTAGAAAGACGCTCGTCTGGTTTCGCTTCACACAATCCACGGAATAAGCCAATCCCATTTAGATAGTCATATTCCTTATGTTAACACGATAGCCGGAATGTCTTAGTGAGAGATTCATACCCACCCGTTTACACAGATGCTTCCACGAAACCCATTATACCTTTTTTCCGAAGTGTCATCACACAAATAGTGCTCAATTTCGTACGAATAGTATATACCGGGCACAATATGCTTTTGCAACTCTCAAAAAAAATTATGTTTCGTTGTTGCCTCCGCACGACCTCCCGCGGAAGCATTATACTAGCGCCCGGGTCGGGTATCAGCTGCGGATGCCCTGTAAAAGAGCGTCAAGATCAGCAAATACTTTATTAATATCTTGCTGTCCATCAATATTTGTTAATACACCTTTTGCTTCATAAAAATCAAGTAAAGGCTGTGCTTGATTCATATTTACTTCCAGACGGTTCGTTACAGTTTCAGGATTGTCGTCCTCACGTGTGTAAAGCTCTCCGCCATCTTTATCACATTTTCCTTCCTCAGCAGGAGGATTGAAAATTAAGTGGTAAGAAGCGCCACAAGTTTTACAAATACGACGGCCACTTAAACGTGCTACTAATTCATCTTTTTCTACTTGGATATTGATTGTATGCTCAATCGCACGGCCTAACTCTTCAAGGATGCCATCTAAAGCTTCAGCTTGAGGAACTGTACGCGGGAATCCATCTAGTAAGAATCCTTTTTCGCAGTCTTTTTGGCTAAGTCGTTCACCAACGATACCAATCGTCACTTCATCCGGAACTAATGCCCCTTGATCCATGAACGATTTCGCCTGTAAACCTAATTCTGTGCCATCTTTAATCGCAGCACGGAACATATCGCCTGTAGAAATATGAGGGATATCGTACTTCTCAACAATTTTGTCTGCCTGTGTACCTTTACCAGCACCAGGTAAACCCATTAAAACGATATTCATACGTAATTTCTCCCCCTGACAAAACTTATCTATTTATAGAGCTGGCTCAAGGAAACAAACCGTTTCCTCAAAACCAACATTATTTCATAAAGCCCTTATAGTGACGTTTGACAAGTTGCGATTCTAATTGTTTCATTGTCTCTAACGCAACACCTACTACGATAATTAAACTTGTTCCCCCAATTTGAGCCGAAGCTGGTAGGTTCATAAATTTAATGAATAGGATTGGCATTACAGAAATAACAACAAGGAAGATTGCCCCTACGAAAGTTAAACGGTATAGAACTTTTGTTAAATAAGTTTGCGTATCATTACCAGGACGAATACCTGGAATGTATGCACCTTGTTTTTTCAAGTTGTCAGCCACATTTTCCGGATTCACTTGAATGAATGCATAGAAATATGTGAATGCAATAATCAAAATAACATAAAGTGTCATACCAATAGGCTGCGTTTGCTGCAGATTATTAGTAATCCAAGTCGTTACACTATTTTGACCAAAGAATGTAGCCAGTGTTTGTGGCGTTACGATAAACGCTACTGCGAAGATTACCGGAATAACCCCTGCAGCATTTACTTTTAACGGTAAGTGCGTTTGTTGTCCACCTACAGCCTGACCACGACCAGCAACCCGTTTAGCATATTGAATTGGAATTTTACGAAGTGCTTGTTGCACGTATATAACACCAACCACAACAGCTAGAAGCACTAAAACTAGTAGTGCCATAATGGCGATGTTAATGAATAACTGATCACCAGCACCTTCAAATTTTTGTGCAAAGATTTGGTTTACTACATTTGGAATCGCAGCGACGATACCAGCAAAGATAATAATAGAAATACCATTACCTACGCCATGTGCAGTAATTTGCTCAGATAACCAAAGTAAGAAAGCAGTACCAGCCGTAAGCACGACTGAAATCGTTAAGTACGATGCAATACTAGTATCTGTAATCAATGATCCGCCGTAAAACTGGTTAAACCCGTAAGACATTGCGAAAGATTGAATAAAGCCTAATATGATTGTGAAATAACGCGTGAATTGAGCCAACTTACGTCGACCAACTTCACCTTGCTTTGCCCACTCCGCAAATTTCGGTACAACGTCCATTTGCAGTAACTGAACAATGATTGAGGCTGTGATGTACGGCATAATTCCCATCGCAAAGATAGAGAAATTTGCAAGAGCACCACCGCCAAACGTATTAAGGAAACCTATTAAGTTAAACTCATCAGCTGCCTTTAATACATTTGCGTCAACGTTTGGTACCGGGATGAATGTCCCGATACGAAAAACGATTAACATTAAAAGAGTGAATATGATTTTATTTCTTATATCTCGAACGCGCATAAAGTTAGAGATCGTCTGAAACATTAAATCACCTCAGTTGTTCCGCCAGCATTCTCAATTGCTTCTTTAGCTGAAGCAGAGAATTTATGAGCTTTAACAGTAAGCTTTTTCGTTACAGTTCCATGACCTAGAACTTTGATTCCAGCTTTTTCGTTGCTCACAACACCAGTTTCTAATAATAATGCAGGTGTTACTTCTGCACCATCTTCGAAACGGTTAAGTGCGTCAAGGTTAACGATAGCGTATTCTTTACGGTTAATGTTCGTAAAGCCACGTTTAGGTAAACGACGGAAAAGTGGGTTTTGACCCCCTTCAAATCCTGGACGAACGCCGCCGCCAGAACGAGCGTTTTGACCTTTATGACCTTTACCTGCAGTTTTACCGTTACCAGAACCGATACCACGACCAACACGGTTACGTTGTTTACGAGATCCTTCTGCTGGTTTTAACTCATGAAGTTTCATATGGGTGGCACCTCCTTGTTCAATGATATGAAATTAGATTTCTTTTACAGTAACTAAGTGAGCTACTTTTGTTAACATACCGCGAATAGCTGCGTTGTCAGCTTGTTCAACAGTTTGGTTAGTTTTACGTAAGCCAAGTGCTTCAACAGTTTTACGTTGTCCCGGTTTAGAACCGATCACAGATTTAGTAAGGGTGATTTGTAATTTAGCCATTATAATTCCCCCCCTTATCCTAATAACTCTTCCACTGATTTACCGCGAAGTTTTGCAACGTCCTCTGCGCGTTTTAATTCAGTTAAACCTGCAACAGTTGCACGCACCATGTTGATTGGTGTGTTTGAACCTAGAGATTTTGAAAGAATATCAGTAATACCAGCAAGTTCTAGTACTGCACGTACTGGACCACCAGCGATAACTCCTGTACCAGGAGCAGCAGGTTTAATTAAGATTGAACCTGCACCGAAGCGACCTTGCACTAAGTGTGGAGTAGTTCCACCTACGCGTGGTACTTCGATTAAGTTTTTCTTCGCGTCTTCAACAGCTTTGCGGATTGCATCTGGAACCTCTTGTGCTTTACCAGTACCAAAACCTACATGACCGTTTTTATCTCCAACTACAACTAATGCAGTGAAGCGGAAGCGACGACCACCTTTAACAACTTTAGCAACACGGTTAATAGTAACTACGCGTTCTTCAAGTTCTAGTTTGTTTGCGTCAATGCGACTCATGAAGTATGTCCCTCCTTCTTATTAAAATTCTAAGCCGTTTTCACGTGCAGCTTCAGCTAAAGCTTTTACACGTCCATGATATAAGTAACCACCACGGTCAAATACCACAGTAGTAATATTTTTTTCAACAGCGCGTTTTGCGATGATTTCACCGATTTTAGCAGCTGCTTCTACGTTTGAACCAGCACCCTCGAATTCTTTTTCTTGAGTGTTAGCTGAAACTAAAGTTACGCCAGCTACGTCATCGATTAGTTGAGCATAGATGTTCTTGTTTGAACGGAATACGTTTAAACGAGGACGTAATGCAGTACCAGAAATCTTAGCGCGAACACGCCCATGACGTTTCTTACGAACTTGATTTTTATCTTGTTTCGTAATCATAGAGGTCACTCCTTTCTAATGCTTTATGCAGCATTATTTACCTGTTTTACCTTCTTTACGACGTACGAATTCGCCTTCATAACGAATACCTTTACCTTTGTACGGCTCTGGTGGACGAACGTCACGAATGTTAGATGCTAAAGCACCTACGCGTTCTTTAGAAATACCTTTGATGATGATTTTAGTGTTCGAAGGAACTTCGATCTCTAAACCTTCTTCTGGTGTGAACTCTACTGGATGAGAGTAACCAACGTTCAGTACAAGCTTTTTACCTTGTAATTGTGCACGGTAACCTACACCGATAAGTTCTAGAGCACGAGAGAAACCTTCAGAAACACCAGTAACCATGTTAGCTAATAACGCACGAGTTGTACCGTGGTTTGTGCGGTGTTCTTTTGAATCAGAAGGACGAACAACAGAAACGATGTTGCCTTCTTGCTCAATTTTCATATCTTTATGGAATTGACGAGTTAATTCGCCTTTAGGACCTTTAACAGTTACTGTGTTGTCTTCAGCGACAGCCACAGTTACGTTAGCAGGCACCTCGATAAGTTTTTTACCTACGCGAGACATTTAGTTGCACCTCCATTCTTTCTATTGCTAATTACCAAACGTATGCTAAGATTTCTCCGCCAACTTGTTTAGCGCGAGCTTCTTTGTCAGTTAATAAACCTTGTGAAGTTGATACTAAAGCGATACCAAGACCGTTTAATACTTTTGGTACTTCGTTAGTTTTAGCGTATACGCGTAAACCTGGTTTAGAGATACGTTTTAAACCAGTGATAACACGCTCGTTATCTTTACCGTATTTTAAGAAGATACGGATGATACCTTGCTTGTTGTCCTCTACGTACTCTACGTCACGAACGAAACCTTCACGCTTTAAAATTTCAGCGATGTCTTTCTTTAAGTTAGAAGCTGGAACCTCTAACTTCTCGTGACGAACCATGTTCGCGTTACGGATGCGAGTAAGCATATCTGCAATCGGATCAGTCATTGTCATGAAAATTTACCTCCTTCCCAAATTAGGGGATTACCAGCTGGCTTTTTTAACGCCAGGAATTTGTCCCTTATATGCAAGTTCACGGAAACAAATACGGCAAAGTTTAAATTTGCGATATACTGAATGTGGACGACCACAGCGTTCACAACGTGTATATTCTTGCACTTTAAACTTTTGCTTACGTTGTTGTTTAACGATCATTGATTTTTTAGCCACGTTTTCGCCCTCCTTGTTTTATTACTTTTGGAACGGCATACCGAATTGTGTCAATAACTCGCGAGCTTCTTCATCAGAATTCGCAGTCGTTACGATCACGATGTCCATACCGCGTACTTTCGAAACTTTATCGTAATCGATTTCAGGGAAAATTAATTGTTCTTTAACACCTAGTGTGTAGTTACCGCGACCATCGAATGCTTTTTTAGAAACACCACGGAAGTCACGTACACGTGGAAGTGCGATAGCGATTAATTTGTCCAAGAATTCATACATACGCTCACCGCGTAATGTAACTTTAGCACCGATAGGCATACCTTCACGTAGACGGAAACCTGCGATCGATTTTTTAGCTTTAGTTACAACTGGCTTTTGACCAGTGATAATTGTTAATTCTTCTACAGCAGCATCTAATGCTTTTGAGTTTTGAACAGCGTCACCAACACCCATGTTGATTACGATTTTCTCCACTTTTGGCAATTGCATAACTGATTTATATCCAAACTTGCTCATAAGAGCAGGTGAAACTTCATTTAAATATTTTGCTTTTAGGCGGCTCATGTTTGTACCTCCCTTCTAATTTTACTTATTAGTCGATTACTACACCTGATTTTTTTGCAACACGAACTTTTTTGCCGTTTTCGATTTTGTAACCTACACGAGTCGGCTCGCCAGATTTAGGATCGATTAGCATTACGTTCGAAACGTGGATTGCAGCTTCTTTGCTAACAATCCCACCTTGTGGGTTTAACTGGTTAGGCTTAACGTGTTTCTTCACGATGTTTACACCTTCAACAAGAACGCGGTCTTGTTTTGGGAAAGCAGCTAAGATAACGCCTTCTTTGCCTTTATCTTTACCAGTAATTACTTTTACCTTGTCGCCCTTTTTAACATGCATTGTGTGTCGCACCTCCTTGATTGGTACTGTCATGAAATTAAAGAACTTCTGGAGCTAGAGAAACGATCTTCATGAAGCTACTATCACGTAATTCACGTGCAACAGGTCCGAAAATACGAGTTCCGCGTGGTGACTTATCGTCTTTGATGATTACGCATGCGTTTTCGTCAAATTTAATATAAGTACCGTCTTTACGACGAACACCTGATTTTGTGCGAACGATAACAGCCTTAACAACGTCACCTTTCTTGACAACGCCACCTGGTGTTGCTTTCTTAACTGTACAAACGACGATATCGCCGATGTTAGCAGTTTTACGTCCAGAACCACCAAGCACTTTAATTGTTAATACTTCACGTGCACCTGAGTTGTCAGCAACTTTCATACGACTTTCTTGTTGGATCACTTAGGTTACCTCCCTTCGGAAATTGGTATGTTCCGAAATAGTTATTAGATAATAACCGCTTTTTCTACAACTTCCACTAGGCGGAAACGTTTAGTAGCTGATAGCGGGCGAGTTTCCATGATACGTACAATATCACCGATTTTCGCTGTGTTTAACTCATCATGAGCTTTGAACTTTTTAGAGTACTTTACACGCTTACCGTATAATTTGTGTTTCTTATATGTTTCAACAAGAACTGTAACAGTTTTGTCCATTTTGTCAGAAACAACACGGCCAGTGTAAACTTTGCGTTGGTTACGCTCAGTCATGCCTGAAAACCTCCTTTATATCAGTTATTGTGCACTGATTTCTCTTTCACGAATCACAGTTTTCATACGCGCAATCGCTTTACGAACTTCGCGGATGCGAGCTGTGTTTTCTAATTGACCAGTCGCCAATTGGAAGCGAAGGTTGAAAAGCTCTTCTTTCAGTGATTTCACTTTTAATTCAATTTCAGAAGTGGCAAGGTCACGGATTTCATTAGCTTTCATTAGATTCACCACCAGTTTCTTGACGTTTTACGATCTTACATTTAACAGGAAGTTTGTGTGATGCTAAACGAAGTGCTTCACGTGCGATCTCTTCAGATACACCAGCAATTTCGAACATTACTTTTCCTGGTTTAACTACTGCTACCCAGCCTTCTGGAGAACCTTTACCAGAACCCATGCGGACTTCTAGAGGCTTTTTCGTGTAAGGCTTGTGCGGGAAGATTTTAATCCAAACTTTACCGCCACGTTTCATGTAACGTGTCATAGCGATACGGGCAGACTCGATTTGACGGTTCGTAATCCATGATGCAGTTTGAGCTTGTAAGCCCCACTCACCGAAAACTACTTCTTTACCGCCTTTCGCTTCGCCACGCATGTTACCACGGTGTTCACGACGATATTTTACGCGTTTAGGTAATAACATTATTATTTGCCTCCTTCCACAGAGTTCTTCTTAGTTGGAAGGACTTCACCACGGTAGATCCATACTTTAACACCTAACTTACCGTAAGTAGTGTCAGCTTCAGCGTGTGCATAATCAATGTCAGCACGTAAAGTATGAAGTGGAACAGTTCCTTCGCTATAGTGTTCAGCACGCGCGATATCAGCGCCACCTAAACGACCAGATACTTGTGTTTTAATACCTTTTGCACCAGCGCGAATTGTGCGTTGGATTGCTTGTTTTTGAGCACGGCGGAATGATACGCGGTTCTCAAGTTGACGAGCGATGTTTTCAGCTACTAAACGAGCGTCAAGATCAGCACGTTTGATTTCAACGATGTTGATGTGTACACGCTTACCAGTTAATTCGCTTAGGTACTTACGTAAGTTTTCAACTTCCGTACCGCCTTTACCGATAACCATACCTGGTTTCGCAGTGTGAATTGTGATATTTACGCGGTTTGCAGCGCGCTCGATTTCTACTTTAGATACAGATGCATCTTTAAGTTTAGTTTCGATATATTTACGAACTTTGATGTCTTCGTGTAGTAAAGTCGCGTAGTCTTTCTCAGCGTACCATTTTGACTCCCAGTCACGAATAATACCAACACGTAGTCCTATTGGATGTACTTTTTGACCCACGGATTAACCCTCCTTCTTCTCAGATACCACGATAGTGATGTGGCTTGTGCGTTTGTTAATTGCGCTTGCGCGTCCTTGTGCACGTGGACGGAAACGTTTTAATGTTGGACCTTCGTCAACAAAAACTTCAGATACAACTAAGTTATTTACATCTAACTCATAGTTGTGCTCAGCGTTTGCAACTGCAGATTTTAATACTTTCTCAACGACTGGAGACGCCGCTTTTGGAGTATGACGTAAAATTGCAACTGCTTCACCGATTTGCTTACCTCGGATTAAGTCTACTACTAGACGTACTTTACGAGGAGCGATACGAACTGTACGAGCGATAGCTTTAGCTTGTGTCATTAGGATTTACCTCCTCTCAAAATTAGCGTCTTGTTTTCTTGTCATCTGCACCGTGACCTTTGTAAGTACGTGTCGGTGCGAACTCACCTAGTTTGTGACCTACCATATCTTCTGTCACGTATACAGGAACGTGTTTACGTCCATCGTATACTGCGATTGTTAAACCGATGAAGTTCGGGAAGATAGTAGAACGGCGAGACCAAGTTTTAATAACTTGTTTTTTCTCAGAAGCCTCTTGTGCTTCCACCTTTTTCATAAGGTGATCATCAACAAAAGGTCCTTTTTTCAAGCTGCGACCCATTTAGGAACCTCCCTCCGTGATTCCACCACGGCTCTCGATACGAACCGTAGTCTAACCACTTTATTTTTTACGTCCACGAATAATAAACTTAGAAGTTTTATTTTTCTTTTTGCGTGTTTTGTAACCAAGAGCTGGTTTGCCCCATGGTGTCATTGGAGATTTACGTCCGATTGGAGAACGTCCTTCACCACCACCGTGTGGGTGATCGTTAGGGTTCATTACAGAACCACGAACAGTTGGGCGTTTACCTAACCAACGAGAACGACCTGCTTTACCGATGTTGATAAGTTCGTGTTGCTCGTTACCAACTTGACCGATTGTAGCACGGCAAGTAGCTAAAATTAAGCGAACTTCACCAGATTGAAGACGAACGATTACATACTTACCTTCACGACCAAGTACTTGCGCAGAAGTACCAGCTGAACGTACTAATTGTCCACCTTTACCAGGTTTTAACTCGATGTTGTGTACTGTAGTACCCATTGGAATGTTTGCTAATGGTAATGCGTTACCTACTTTAATATCTGCCTCTGGACCTGAAACGATTGTTTGACCTACTTCAAGACCTTTCGGAGCTAGGATATAACGCTTTTCACCGTCAGCGTAGTTAATTAATGCGATATTCGCAGAGCGGTTTGGATCATATTCAATAGTAGCAACGCGTCCTGGAATGCCGTCTTTAAGACGTTTGAAGTCGATTACGCGGTATTGCTTCTTATGACCACCACCGTGATGACGAACAGTAATTTTACCTTGGTTGTTACGACCAGCTTTGCGTTTAATTGGCGCTAATAATGACTTTTCAGGCTTATTAGTTGTGATTTCAGCAAAGTCAGATGACGTCATGTTACGACGACCATTTGAGGTTGGTTTATACTTTTTAATCGCCATGTGTTTTCCCTCCTTTTATATTGTACAATCTAATCTCTATAGGGATTAGACTTCGAATAATTCGATTTCTTTTGAATCAGCAGTTAATTTAACGATTGCTTTACGACGTTTGTTTGTGTAACCGCCGAATTTACCAACACGTTTGAATTTACCTTTGTAGTTCATGATGTTTACTTTCTCAACTTGAACGCCAAAGATTTCTTCTACTGCATCTTTAACTTGAGTTTTGTTAGCGCGAGTGTCTACTTCGAAAGTATACTTTTTCTCTGCCATAATTTCAGAAGAACGCTCAGTAATGACCGGACGTTTGATGATATCACGTGCTTCCATTATCCAAGCACCTCCTCAACTTTTTCTACTGCAGCTTTTGTAAATACAACTTTTTCGTGACCTAAAAGATCAAGAACGTTGATTCCAGCAGCTGTTAAAACTGTAACACCAGGGATGTTACGAGCTGATAATGCTACGTTTTCGTTTAACTCAGCAGTTACGAAAAGCGCTTTTTTGTTGATTTCTAATGCTTTTAAGATAGCAGCGAAATCTTTTGTTTTTGGTGCATCTAAAGTTAATGCATCAAGAACTACGAAGTTTTGTTCTACAACTTTAGCTGATAAAGCTGATTTAAGAGCTAAGCGACGAACTTTCTTCGGTAATTTGTAAGAGTAGCTACGTGGAGTTGGACCGAATACGATACCACCACCGCGCCATTGTGGAGAGCGGATCGAACCTTGACGAGCACGACCAGTTCCTTTTTGACGCCATGGCTTACGACCACCACCAGCAACTTCAGAACGGTTTTTTACTTTATGGTTACCTTGACGTAGTGAAGCGCGTTGTGCGATTACTGCATCAAATAAAACAGCTTCGTTTGGCTCGATTCCGAAGATCGCATCGTTTAATTCGATTTCGCCAACTGAAGCACCTGTTTGACTAAGTACAGATACCTTTGTCATTCCTGTGTCCTCCTTTCTTAAGAGAATTATTTAGATTTTACTGCAGTTTTAACTGCAACAAGAGCTTTTTTAGAACCAGGAACATTACCTTTAACTAGTAATAAGTTGCGTTCTGCATCAACCTTAACGATTTCAAGGTTTTGGATTGTTACAACATTACCACCCATTTGACCAGGTAATTTCTTTTGTTTGAATACGCGGTTTGGAGCAACAGGACCCATTGAACCAACGCGACGGTGGTAGCGAGAACCGTGAGACATAGGACCACGAGATTGTCCGTGACGCTTGATAGCACCTTGGAAACCTTTACCCTTAGTTACACCTGTTACATCAACTACATCGCCTTCCGCGAAAATTTCTACTTTGACTTCTTGACCAACTTCGTATTCTGCCACGTTTACGTTGCGGAATTCACGAATGAAGCGCTTAGGAGCCGTATTTGCTTTTGCTACGTGACCTTGTTCTGGTTTGTTAGAAAGCTTAACGCGCTTGTCTTCGAAACCAACTTGGATTGCTTCGTAGCCGTCTGTCTCAGCAGTTTTCTTTTGAAGAACTACGTTTGGAGCAGCTTCGATTACTGTTACTGGGATTAAATCTCCGTTCTCAGCGAAAACTTGAGTCATGCCGATTTTTCTACCTAAGATTCCTTTAGCCATTTGTCACACCTCCTGTAAGTTTTGAAAAAAATATATTTGTTTTTACCATTAAAGTTTGATTTCGATATCAACGCCAGATGGTAAGTCAAGTTTCATTAACGCATCAACAGTTTGTGGTGTTGGGTTAACGATATCGATTAAACGTTTATGCGTACGCATTTCGAATTGTTCACGAGAATCTTTGTACTTGTGAACAGCACGTAAGATTGTGTACACAGACTTCTCAGTTGGAAGTGGAATCGGACCTGACACACTTGCACCTGAACGTTTAGCAGTTTCCACAATTTTCTCAGCAGACTGATCTAAAATACGGTGATCATACGCTTTTAAACGGATACGAATCTTTTGTTTTGCCATAATTTTCCCTCCTTCTCGCCTATTTTCTAGACATTCTCCACGAAAATTTCCCACACACTCGCCATGGCAAAGCGGCCGGGTGTGTCGGCAACCTCTCGCTTCATCGCAGTCAAAGACCAACATTCAACATTATATACAATAAAAAAGAAGTTCGCAAGTATTTTAGCAAAATTCTTTTCATAAGTTTATAATGTTGTTTCTTTATATGCTTTCGCTCTTTTTGAGCCGTTTTCTAGTATATAAGAGACCGCGGGTGAAAGCAACCCAAAAAGCCGTATTTATACAAAATAACTTGTATAAATGAATTTCTTCCTATTAATATGTGTACTTTTATAGTTAGTTGAATTTTCACTCAATTCAAATCAGTAAAAATACCGATAACACGTTTACTGCGTTATCGGCACTCTATTATTTATAATTCTTCTTTAAAAACTCTTGAGTACGAGCTTGCTGTGGGTTATTGAAGATTTGCTCCGGTGTCCCTGCCTCTAAAATTTCTCCACCATCCATAAATACAACTTTATTTGCCACCTCACGAGCAAAGCCCATTTCATGTGTGACAACGATCATCGTCATATGCTCTTCCGCTAAATCCTTCATTACCTTTAAAACTTCGCCTGTAAGCTCTGGATCAAGCGCTGAGGTAGGTTCATCAAATAATAGAATTTGAGGATTCATCATTAAGGCACGAGCAATCGCCACTCGTTGCTTCTGCCCGCCCGATAAATTAGATGGGTAAACATTAGCCTTATCTGATAATCCGACCTTGGCTAGAAGCTCATCTGCATTTTTCTTCGTTTCAGCAGCAGATAACTTTTTTACTAGCTTTGGTGATATCGCTAAGTTATCACGTACACTTAAATGAGGGAATAAATTAAAATGCTGAAACACCATTCCCATTTTTGCTGTGATAGCTTTAATGTCCTGCGCCTTTGCATAGACACCATCCCTCACTAAGTAATGATCATCAATTTTTACAGAACCGCCATTAATCTCTTCTAAATGCACAAGACTACGTAGCATAGTACTTTTTCCCGAACCAGAAGGACCAATGATGGCGATTACATCATTTTTTTCTACATTAAATGAAATGCTCTTTAACACTTCCAACGAACCGAATGATTTTTTCAAGTTTTCAATTTCAATTAAAGCCATATAAGAATCCTCCGTTATTCATACTTGAAGCGTCGCTCTAAATATTTAAGGAATACTGTTAATACTAATGTAATTAATAAATAAATCGCTCCCGCTACAAAGAATGGTACAATCGTGAAGTCACGGTTTACAACAGTTTGTGCATAATGCAGTAATTCTGGTACAGCTACCGCATATAAAAGTGCTGTATCCTTTACTAAATTTATCGATTCATTTGATAATGTCGGTAATGCAATTCGGAACATTTGTGGCAAAATAATACGCGTTGTTGTTTGAAACTTGTTT
The DNA here is from genome assembly GCF_036662795.1 of Lysinibacillus sp. 54212. Lineage (NCBI taxonomy): Bacteria > Bacillati > Bacillota > Bacilli > Caryophanales > Bacillaceae > Lysinibacillus > Lysinibacillus sp. 54212. The sequence continues at coordinate 79,691 of NZ_JBAFWZ010000012.1, read as the reverse complement.
AACCCTAACACTTGTGCTGCCTCATATTGCCCCTTATCAATCGCTAATAAGCCACCACGGAAAATTTCTGAGAAGTATGCAGCATAATTTAAAACGAAACCGATACACGCCGCTGTAAAACGGTCAAGCACTAGATATTCTCCAATCCCAGGAATCATCGGTAAACCGTATACAATTAATAATAATTGTAGTAATAACGGTGTGCCGCGCATCACATAAATGTAGACATGTGCTAACCACGAAAGCGGCTTGAATTTACTTTTTACTGCTAATGTTAATAGGAAGCCTAACGGAATCGAAAGGACTATCACAATAATGAATAATAATATGGTTACCTTCGCTCCATCGAGCATTGGCAACAACATCGACATGAAGTTATCCATGGTGTACCTCCTAAACAAAGTAAGAGTCTCCCCAATCGGAAACTCTTCCTTCACCCTACTCTATATATAAGTTAATTAGTTTAATACTTTATTTTCACCGAACCATTTTTCTGAAATTTCAGCAGCTTTACCGTTTTCATTCAACTTGTCTAAAGCAGCTTGTAATTTCTCAAGTAGCTCTTCGTTACCCTTTTTTACACCTATTCCGTATTCTTCAGGTGCTAGAGATTCTTCTAAAATTTTGAATGTACCTTCTTCTAATGCACTGTAGTAATTTGCTACAACTTCATCAATTACAACCGCATCAATACGACCTGTTTTTAAGTCTGTTAAAGCTAGTACATTGTCTGCAAATTCAGCTACAGAGCCGACTTCTTTCGATACTGGGTTAGCGTTTAATGCATCTAATGCTGATGATAGAGCTTGAACACCTACGTTTTTGCCCGCTAAGTCAGAGATGTTAGTTAACTTTGAATCCTCTAAAGTAATCACTACTTGTGAGTTCGCTAAATATGGTTCTGTGAATAATACCTTTTCTTTACGATCTTCTGTAATTGTATAGCCATTCCAAATTAAGTCGATACGACCTGAGATTAACTCAGACTCTTTTGTTTTCCAATCGATTGGTTGGAACTTAACTTCCATGCCCATTTCCTCTGCAACCGCACGCGCATAATCAATATCAAAGCCTACGATTTCATTTTTATCATCACGGAAGCCCATAGGAGCAAATTTATCATCAATACCGATTATTAATGTATTTTCTGAATCCTCTCCAGCCGATGAACCTTTGTCATCAGAAGAACCACAAGCTGCTAATACAATTGAAACTATCGCTAGTAAAAAGAATGCAAAATACTTTTTCATAATGTTTCTCCTCATTAAAAATTTATTTTATCTAAAAACTTTCGTCTACTAAATCACTAATGTGTCAAAGGTATCACTTTCAGATATTGTTTGTCAATATACTAATAATAGAAGTAGATAGTAAATAAACACTTATATACTATAAACGAGCTTGCAATTGATAGAAAATCGACGAATTAACGAGTTGAATCAACTACTTTAACAATCTTTAGCATTAAAAGAGATAAGATGACATTTTTATTAATAATTTTAAAAATGGTACAAATCGCGCTTTTCAGCCTCATCCATTTCACCTGAAAAACTAACTTTATTATTTTCATATAAAAAACGAGAAACAGCATAAGCCGTTTCTCGCGTACAAAAGTTATTCTATTTTATAAAGCTCTCTTGATTATTTTTTTATAGTAGCCAATGGATAACAGCATAAAGACGATGTACATCCCGACATATAGAAGCATTGTTACAATTAGCGGTGTTACAAGCTCAGAGCCGAATAAAAACCAACCCGATTTTACGGCAAAATAACTATGGAGTAACCCTATCAGTAGTGGTACACCGAAGTTAAAGGCCTGCTTTGCATAAATACCGCGCATAATTTCCTGCTGCGTAAAGCCAATTTTTCGTAGAATCGTATACGATGGTAGCTCCTCATCTGCCTCTGACATTTGCTTAAAGTATAAAATACTACCTGTTGCCAGTAAAAAGGCTAAGCCTAGGAAAGCAGTTGTAAAGATGATAACACCGAAGCTGCGAAGCGTGTTCTTTAGGGCTTGCTCTTGTGAAAGCAGCTTCGGCCCCTCACTGAGTTCACTTAATAAATTTGCTCCACTTTCTTTATATAGAATTTCTGTACGGTCTCTATCCGATTCGTCTTTTAAGAATACAGACGTTTGCTTTGACCATTCAATATCTGATGCTAGAGTTTCCTCCTCTTCTTTGTCTTCCAAAAATGTATCATACAATTCATCTTTTACAATTAATATTAATGCACCACCATAAGTAATTCTTGAAGCAAGAATGTTATCTTCCCGAATCTCCTTAATAAACACAGTATGTTCGAGTGAATTCTGTTGTATATTGATTTCCTTATGTTTTTCGATTTGTATAAACTGTGATAGGAACCCTGTATAGCTTGTAATAATTGCTTCATTACCTTCAAGCTTTAAATTCGGATCTATTTGTTGATATTCAGATAACGATATTAGGTGAACAACCGCTTCTAGGTCTGTTATTAAATCGTCAGTTGTCCCGTTAGTCATTAAGTCCGCTATATTTACATCAGCTGTAGCTACATTAAATTCTTTTTTATCATAAGCGATACCTTCTTGCTCAAGGGCCTCTAAAAAGGCAGTTCCCTTGTCATCCACAAATATATAATCTGCTGGCACGTCTCTCTCTGCACCGCTCTCGGAAGAGTAATATGAAATATAAGAAAGTGTCGTAATCGCAAGTGACACAGCCGTTAGTACCGTGATCAATGTTAACGACTTCGCATTGCCTTTCATACGGTGCATAATCGGTGTTACGGCAAGTACATCCACTGGGCGTAAATGTCCATTCTTCTTAAGGCGCACTAAATTCATTACAAAAGACACCGAGAAGCGAAACACAAGGAATGTACCACCAATAGTTGTTACCAAAATGATAATCATGTTTTGAAATAAGTTACTACCTGTTTCAAGGCTAAATAACTCTGTCGAAGCATAATAGCCATACACGATTAAACCGATCCCAATCGCACCAACAGTCATCTGTACTGGGCTAAAGCGCTTTACACGCTCATCGGCTTGCTTTGATGCTGTAAACAATGATAATAATGACACACGGCGAATCATAAAGGTCATTTGGATTAAAATGACGACTAACAAGATGCCAAAGATCAGTCCTGTTTGGGTAATGGCCTCCGCGCTAAATGTCATGCTAACGACCGCATCATAATCGAGAACCTTTAATAAAATCATTGCAAATACTCGAGAGCTTAAAAAGCCAATACCCATTCCGATGATGACGGCACCAACGAATAGCAGCATATTTTCTAACGCTACTAATCGTACAATTAATCCTTTCGTCATCCCGATGAGCTGATATAAACCGATTTCCTTACTTCGTCGTTTCATAAATAAATGATTCGCATACAGTACGAAAAATGTCACAATGAAATACAGTAAATACGATGCCGCCTCAAATCCAGCCGTAGCAGTACCGCTATCGTTTGTTGCTTTTAAAACAGAATCATTATATTGCAAGGTAATAAATGAAAAATACAGTGTCACACTAAAAATTAATGCAAAAAAGTATAAGTAGTAATGCTTTATATTCTTTTGCATACTGCGCAGGACGAGCTGACTAAGCGTCATAGCCGTCACCACCTAGCACACTTTGCGTATTTAATATTTGCTGGAAGAAATCATTTCGCGACTTGTCCCCTTTATATAATTCTGTATAAATTTGTCCGTCCCTTAAAAACAGTACACGACCACAGAAGCTTGCTGCTACGGCATCGTGTGTAACCATCATAATCGTTGCCTGCTTCTCTTTATTAATTTTCTCTAAATTTGCTAGTAAAGCTGTAGCCGATTTCGAATCAAGCGCCCCCGTCGGCTCGTCCGCAAAAATTATTGAAGGGTTTGAAATCAACGCACGTGCCGCTGAAGTTCGCTGCTTTTGTCCACCTGAAATTTCATTTGGATATTTCCCTATAATATCCTCAATCCCAAGTATCCTCACAAGCTCCTTAAATCGAGCTTCTGCTGCTGCCTTTGGAATTTTACTAATCGATAATGGCAGTAATATATTTTCCTTCACCGTTAATGTATCGAGAAGATTGTAATCTTGGAATATAAAGCCTAGCTGCTCGCGACGGAAGTTTGCCAGCTCCTTTTCCTTCATGCCCTGTAATTGCTTTCCGTTGATTTCTACTAGTCCCTCTGAAACCGAATCAATCGAGCATAATACATTTAATAGCGTCGTTTTCCCAGACCCTGACGATCCCATAATGCCGACGAACTCACCTTTATTAACCTCTAAATCAATCCCTTTTAATACTTCCTGCTGTAATGCACGTTTACCGTACGTTTTACGTATTTTCCGGGCAATTAAAATTGACATCTCTCTCATTCCTTTGCTTATCTTGTTGCTTCTATTGTATCGTGTTCAGCCATGCGGTTCGTTCGTTTTGCATGACAAATAAAAACGGTACATGACATTTTCGTCACATACCGTAAGATTTATTATATTCATTTTCATTAGGAAACTGAATGATTACCGTAGTTCCGACCCCAACCTGTGATTGAATCGTTAGACGAATTCCGAGCTTCTCTGCAGATTGCTTTGCTAAATATAGCCCCATACCTGTTGCAGCCATCGTTTCTCGACCAATTGTTCCTGTATAGGATTTTTGGAAAACACGTGGTAAATCTTCCGCAGCAATCCCACAGCCAAAATCCTGTACATGAAGACAAATATGTCCTTGCGCATCCTGTTCCGTAAATATTCGTATTTCAGTATTCGATTTACTATATTTCACGGCATTCGTAAATATTTGACGAAAAATAAAGGCAAGCCATTTTGAATCCGTAATGACTGCTTCCTCTAATCCCTCTACCTCAATGCCAATCCCTTTTTCCAAGCACCAGGAACGAAGCTCAAGGATTTCTTTATGAATAATCGGCTGTAATACGAGCTTTTCTAACCGGTTATCTTTTTCAATTGTCGATAATCGTGTTGCATGGAGCTGCTGATCAAGTAAGAGGTGGATACGGAGCCACTCATTTTCCATTCGCTCTTTTAATGCATGGGGCTCTATTCTATCTGCCATCAGCTTCATCGCCGTCATCGGAGATTTCATTTCATGTACCCAAGCAAGAATTTCATCGTGTCGTTCCAATGCTACAAGCTTTTGCTCCTTTATTTGCTGCTCCAATTCATCCATACTATTTCTCATATGCTGTAATAAATGTTGCTGAAATGGCGAAACGTCATTATCCTCTAATCCTCCGCTACAGGAGGCGCGCAGTTGCTTAGATTCCTTACCATATCGCCAAATCAAAAACACAATAAGCAATAGCGTGTTAATAATATTAATATAACGAATCGATATACTCGAAAACCCGTCATCCAAAAGGAATAAAATATTCATCCACCCTTGCAAAACGATGAAAAAGCCAAGCCATGCACGTTTCTCCTTTAAAAACAATAGGATCATCGTGTCACCGCCATATAACCAAGCCCTTTTTTCGTAACAATAACACCACTTAACCCAATCTCCTCTAATCTTTGGCGCAGGCGATTCACATTCACAGTTAAAGTATTATCATTCACGAATCGCTCATCATCCCAGAGCCTTCGCATTAATTCATCTCTCGATACAATTTGATCGATACTCCCTAATAAAATACGTAAAATATACAACTCATTTTTTGTTAGCTCAATATGTAAATCCTCATATTGCACAGCGCCTCTATCATAATCAATAACAGCACCGTTCCAGCGTATAATATTTAATGGCTGCTCGGTATAATCATATGTTCTTCTTAAGACAGCCTGCACTTTTGCAAGGAGCACATCCATATGAAAAGGCTTTTGTACAAAATCATCAGCGCCCATTTGCATAGCCATCACCATGTCCATTGGGTGATCTCGAGAGGACAAAAATATAACGGGTACTTTAGATATCGCCCGGATTTCACGACACCAGTGAAAGCCGTCGTACGCTGGAAGCTGAATATCTAATATTACGAGCTGTGGCTTTTGCTCGATAAAATCATCCATCACCTTTTCGAAGCTCGTCGGTTTCACTACCTCCATCGACCATTGTGCAAAACGTTCCTGAATCACATCGAAAATAGATGTGTCATCTTCTACTATCAATATTTTCATGGGCATACTCGATCCTTTCGGCAATACTATACATTATTTCCCTGTACGTCTTTTTTTTATTATACACTACTGTAAATTCATTCAAATTATCTATGTAAGATCGATTCCATTCTCATAATAAAGAGCTAATCTTTGTTGTTTTGCCTTTTCATACTCTCCTAAACGATTCTTATGTATAATAAATACAATCACTACTATTATATGACATTATCATGGCTTGTCGTTTCGGAAAGGAGCTGCTTTTTTGGACATTCGCCAAATTGAATATTTTTCAGAAGTCGCTAAACATTTGAGCTTTACAAAGGCGGCCTCTACATTACACGTATCGCAGCCTTCTATTAGTAAAGCGATTCAAAACTTAGAAGCTGAGCTCGGTGTCCCACTATTTTATCGTTCATCGAAAAAGTTAGAACTAACAGATGCTGGACAAGCAGTATTGATTAATGCACAGCATGTATTAGAGGCATTTAAAAATTTACGTTCCGAGTTAACCGATTTGATGGAACTGAAAAAGGGACAAATCCGAATAGGGATTCCACCTATCGTTGGGTCAGCGTTTTTTTCTAAACTCGTTAGTCAATACAAAGATAAGTATCCGTATATCGAAATAATTTTAACAGAAGTAGGAACAAAAAAAATTCGGCAAGGCGTTGCAGCCGGCGAATTGGATATAGGGATTATTTGTAATTTATGTGTTGATAATAACTCATTAGAAGCAATAGGTATACTAAAGGATCCATTAATGCTAATTGTTCACCAGGACCATCCACTTGCTACACATTCTTTTGTGAATTTATCTCAATTAGAAAAGGAATCCTTTATTATTTATCGAAACGATTTTACGCTATATGATCGGATTATTGAGGAATGCTCTAAAAATGGTTTTTTTCCTTCGATTGCCTGTGAAACATCACAAAAGGACTTAATTATTGAAATGGTAGCTGCTAAGCTTGGCATTGCACTGCTACCTAAAAAAATCTGTGAGAAAATTCAAGACGATACTATCAAGGCTATTCCATTTAATGAGGATAGTATATTTTTAGAATTAGGCATGACGTGGAAAAAAAATAAATATTTATCTTATGCAGTAAGAGAGTTTATCGCACTCGCACATGAGTTTATTCCCCAATAGAAGACAAAGAGGCTATCTTTATCATGATAGCCTCTTTACTTATTTATTGTTATCTTATTTTGCTCCTACAGCATTACCGTATTTCACTTTTGCTTCTAGACGTTTTTTGTGTAAGATTGGCTCAGTGTAACCGCTTGGCTGCTCATAGCCTTTGAATACTAATTCACACGCTGCTTGGAATGCTACTGAATCATTATAATTCGGTGCCATTGGACGGTAGAACGGATCATCCGCATTTTGCTCATCCACAACTTTAGCCATACGCTGCATCGTTTCTACCACTTGTTCTTCTGTACAAATGCCATGGTGTAACCAGTTTGCAACGTGCTGGCTTGAGATACGAAGCGTCGCACGGTCTTCCATTAAACCAATATCGTTAATATCAGGAACCTTTGAGCACCCTACACCATGCTCTACCCAGCGGACAACATATCCTAGAATACCTTGAGCATTATTATCAAGCTCCTGCTGAACTTCCTCTGCACTCCAATCCGTTGTTGGAGATACCGGCAATTGAAGGATAGCATCTTGGAAATCATCAGATGTAGAAATACCTCTCTGTACTTCCTTTACATCTACTTGGTGGTAGTGTGTAGCGTGTAATGTAGCTGCTGTTGGTGATGGTACCCAAGCAGTATTGGCACCAGCCTGTGGGTGACCAATTTTTTGCTTTAGCATTTCAGCCATTAGATCTGGCATTGCCCACATTCCTTTACCAATTTGCGCACGCCCCTGTAAACCAGCATCTAAACCAACTACTACATTTGATTTTTCATATGCTGTTAACCACGTCGATGTTTTCATTTCACCTTTACGGATCATTGGACCAGCTTCCATTGATGTATGGATTTCATCACCTGTACGATCTAAGAATCCTGTGTTGATGAATACTACGCGGTCCTTTACTTCCTTAATACACGCTTTTAAGTTTAGTGATGTACGACGTTCCTCGTCCATAACGCCAATTTTTAATGTGAAGCGCTCTAAGCCTAATAGATCCTCAACTCGACCAAATAATTTATTGGCAAATGCAACCTCTTCCGAACCGTGCATTTTTGGCTTTACAATATAAACAGACCCTTTTTGTGAGTTTTTATATTGGCCATCACTTAATAGCTCATGTTTCGCTATTAAACTTGTAATAACACCATCCAAAATCCCCTCTGGCACTTCTTGACCTTCATTATTTAGTACGGCAGGATTTGTCATTAAATGACCTACATTACGTACAAACATTAATGAACGACCCGATAGAGTAACCGTTTCACCAGTTACACCTGTATACGTGCGATCTGGATTTAGTGTACGTGTCATTGTTTTCGAGCCTTTCTCGAATGTAGCTACTAAGTCACCCTTCATTAAGCCTAACCAGTTACTATATACTTCCACTTTATCTTCCGCATCTACAGCTGCAACAGAATCCTCACAGTCCATAATCGTCGTAATGGCCGACTCTAGTACAACATCCTTTACACCCGCAGCATCATCTTTCCCAATCGGATGCTGGCGATCAACTTGAATTTCAATATGGATACCGTTATTTTTTAATAAAATAGCTGTAGGTTCCTCAGCATTACCTTGGTAACCTACTAATTTTTCTTCGTCAGTAAGACCTACCTCTTGACCGTTATCTAGTGCAGCAACTAATTTACCAGCTACAATTGTGTATTTCACTACAGCTGTATGTGAAGCACCGTTTAACGGTACCGCTTGATCTAATAAGTTTTTAGCATAAGCGATAACCTTCTCACCACGAACTGGATTATAGCCTTTGCCTGCTCCGGCACCATCTTCATCGCTAATTGCATCTGTACCATATAACGCATCATAAAGACTACCCCAACGTGCATTTGCTGCATTAATCGCATAACGTGCATTGTTTACTGGCACTACTAGCTGAGGTCCTGCTTGAATCGCAATAGCTTCATCTACATTTTCAGTTGAAACCTTAAATGACTCTACTTTCGGTTCAAGATAGCCAATTTCTTGCAAAAATGACTTGTATGCTGCAAAATCAAAGTTTGATTTATTATCCTTATGCCAATTGTTAATCGCCTCTTGTAGCTCATCACGACGTGCCAAAAGTGCTTTATTTTCAGGTTCTAAATCATGAATTAGTTCATCAAATCCAGCCCAAAATTGTTCCTGCTCCACACCACTCCCAGGAAGTGCTTGTGCATTAATAAAATCAAAAAGAATAGAACTTACTTGAAGGTTACCCACTTTAATATAATTTGACATGAACATTATCCCCCTATAACGTACTAAATCATTCAAGAAAGAAAAGTATTCTCAATCCCTTCCTTATAACCCATTATAATATTATAGAGATCCATTAATGAAATACATATTTCGAATATTCATTATTCATTTTATCTATAATGATACAAAATAAAAAAAATCCTGTGAGCGTCCCCACAGGATTTTTAAGAATTTAGCCTAAGCTAAAATTATTTTTGGATAGAAGCAACTACGCCAGCGCCTACAGTACGGCCACCCTCACGGATAGAGAATTTAGTACCTTCTTCAAGAGCGATTGGAGCGATTAATTCTACAGTCATTTCGATGTTATCGCCAGGCATTACCATTTCAACGCCTTCTGGTAACATACAAATACCAGTTACGTCAGTTGTACGGAAGTAGAACTGAGGACGGTAGTTAGAGAAGAATGGAGTATGACGGCCACCCTCTTCTTTTGATAAAACGTAAACTTCAGCTTTGAAGTTTGTGTGTGGAGTAATTGAGCCTGGTTTAGCTAATACTTGACCACGTTGGATATCTTCACGAGCTACACCACGAAGTAAAGCACCGATGTTGTCTCCAGCTTCAGCGTAGTCTAATAATTTACGGAACATTTCTACACCAGTTACAGTTGTAGTTTTTGCTTCTTCTTCAATACCGATAATTTCTACAACGTCACCAACTTTAACTTGACCACGTTCAACACGGCCAGTTGCTACTGTACCACGACCAGTGATAGAGAATACGTCCTCTACTGGCATCATGAATGGTTTGTCAGTTTGACGTTCTGGAGTTGGGATGTAAGAATCTACAGCGTCCATTAATTCGATGATTTTTTCTTCCCATTCTGCTTCACCTTCAAGAGCTTTAAGAGCAGAACCTTTGATTACAGGGATATCGTCGCCTGGGAACTCATATTCAGATAGTAGGTCACGGATTTCCATTTCTACTAATTCTAATAATTCTTCGTCGTCAACCATATCACATTTGTTCATGAATACTACTAAGTAAGGAACACCTACTTGACGAGATAAAAGGATGTGCTCACGAGTTTGTGGCATTGGGCCGTCAGCAGCAGATACTACTAAGATACCGCCGTCCATTTGAGCAGCACCAGTGATCATGTTTTTAACATAGTCAGCGTGTCCTGGGCAGTCAACGTGTGCATAGTGACGAGTTTCAGTTTCATATTCTACGTGAGAAGTATTGATTGTGATACCGCGCTCTTTTTCTTCTGGTGCGTTATCTACGTCAGCATATGACTTAGCTTCTCCACCTAATTTTTTTGAAAGAACTGTTGCGATTGCAGCAGTTAAAGTAGTTTTACCATGGTCAACGTGTCCGATTGTACCAACGTTAGCATGCGTTTTCGAACGGTCAAATTTTTCTTTAGCCATTAGAGAAAGCCTCCTAAATATGTGTTTTAATTTTTTTATGTTATAATTGCACGGCAAGAAAGGGCCCTTCCTTGCCATGTCAATCATAGCTTACAAGTTATTTATACTTGATACAAGATGAAAATTCAATTATTCACCTTTATTTTTTTTGATGATTTCTTCAGCAATTGATTTTGGTACTTCTTCATAATGATCGAATACCATTGAGAATGTACCGCGACCTTGTGTTGCTGAACGTAAAGTTGTTGCATATCCGAACATTTCAGATAGTGGAACCATTGCGCGTACTACTTGAGAGTTACCACGTGCTTCCATACCCTCAACGCGTCCGCGACGAGCAGTAATGTTACCCATGATATCACCAAGGTACTCTTCTGGAATTACAACTTCTACTTTCATCATTGGTTCTAAAAGAACTGGATTACATTTCTTCGCAGCTTCTTTAAGAGCCATAGATGCAGCAATTTTGAACGCCATCTCATTCGAGTCAACGTCATGGTAAGAACCGAATACTAACTTCGCTTTAATGTCGATTAGTGGGTAACCAGCAATTACACCGCGGTCAAGAGAGTCACGAAGACCCGCTTCAACAGCCGGAATATATTCACGTGGTACTACACCACCAACGATAGCGTTTTCGAATTCGAAACCAGCACCCTCTTCGTTTGGAGAGAACTCAATCGTTACGTCACCGTATTGTCCACGACCACCCGATTGACGAGTGAATTTACCTTGAACTTTAGCTTCGCTACGGAATGTTTCACGGTAAGATACCATTGGCGCACCAACGTTAGCTTCTACTTTAAACTCACGTCTCATACGGTCAACTAGGATATCTAAGTGAAGCTCACCCATACCAGAGATAATTGTTTGACCAGTTTCAGTGTCAGTGTGAGCACGGAAAGTTGGATCTTCTTCTTGCAATTTAGCTAATGCTTGACCCATTTTGTCTTGGTCAGCTTTTGATTTAGGCTCTACAGATAAAGAGATAACTGGCTCTGGGAATTCCATAGACTCAAGGATAACAAGATTTTTCTCGTCACAAAGAGTGTCACCAGTAGTAGTGTCTTTAAGACCTACAGCAGCAGCAATATCCCCTGCGAATACTTTAGAGATTTCTTCACGGCTGTTCGCGTGCATTTGTAGGATACGACCTACACGCTCACGTTTACCTTTAGAAGAGTTTTGTACGTATGAACCTGAATCTAATGTTCCAGAGTACACACGGAAGAAAGTTAATTTACCAACGAACGGGTCAGTCATAACTTTAAACGCAAGAGCTGAGAATGGCTCCTCGTCTGAAGAATGACGCTCGATTTCTTCGTCGCCATCAACAGAAGTACCTTTAATAGATGGTACGTCAGTTGGTGCTGGAAGGTAATCTACAGCTGCGTCAAGCATTTTACGAACACCTTTGTGTTTGAATGCTGTACCGCAAAGTACAGGGTAGAATTCTACCGCGATAGTCGCTTTACGAATAGCTGCTTTAAGCTCTTCTTTAGTAATTTCTTCGCCTTCTAAATATTTCTCCATAAGATCTTCATCAACACTTGCAACTGCATCGATTAATTTCTCACGGTATTCTTCAGCTTGCTCTTTATATTCTTCTGGAATTTCTTCTACAGTAAGAGCAGTACCTTCGTCGTTACCATAGAATGTAACGTTCATTTCTATTAAGTCAATAATACCACGGAACTCATCTTCAGCACCGATTGGTAGTTGGATTGGGTGAGCGTTTGCTTGTAAACGCTCATGTAGAGTATTTACAGAATATAAGAAGTCAGCACCCATTTTATCCATTTTGTTGATGAATACGATACGTGGTACGCCGTAAGTTGTTGCTTGACGCCATACTGTTTCAGTTTGAGGCTCAACACCTGATTGAGCATCAAGTACTGTTACTGCACCGTCAAGTACACGTAAAGAACGTTCTACTTCTACTGTGAAGTCTACGTGACCTGGAGTATCGATGATGTTAATACGGTTACCTGCCCACTGAGCTGTTGTTGCAGCAGAAGTGATCGTAATACCACGTTCTTGCTCTTGCTCCATCCAGTCCATTTGAGCTCCACCATCGTGAGTTTCACCGATTTTGTGAATCTTACCAGTGTAATAAAGGATACGCTCAGTTGTTGTTGTTTTACCAGCATCAATGTGAGCCATAATCCCAATATTACGAGTATTCTCTAAAGAGAATTCGCGTTTCATAGGAAATTTCTCCTTCCATATTGGGTTAAAACTATTAAGTAAAATCTATGCTCTAGCAAGCTAGAGCGTAGATAAAATTACCAGCGGTAGTGAGCGAATGCTTTGTTCGCTTCTGCCATTTTGTGCATATCTTCGCGTTTCTTAACTGAAGCACCCGTGTTGTTAGATGCATCTAAGATTTCATTAGCTAAACGCTCTTCCATCGTTTTTTCACCACGAAGACGAGAGTAGTTAACTAAGTAACGAAGACCTAAAGTTGTACGGCGTTCTGGGCGTACTTCAACCGGTACTTGGTAGTTAGAACCACCAACACGACGAGCGCGTACTTCTAGAACTGGCATTACGTTGTTTAATGCCGCTTCGAATACTTCTAGAGGATCTTGACCTGAACGTTCTTTAACAAGTTCGAACGCACCGTATAAAATCTTTTGAGAAGTACCTTTTTTACCGTCAATCATCATTTTATTAACTAAACGAGTTACTAATTTTGAATTATAAATTGGATCTGGTAACACGTCACGTTTGGAAACAGGACCTTTACGAGGCATGTGTTTTCCTCCTTTCAGATGAGTATCTATTTGAGTTTAAATTATTTTTTTTCTTTAGGGCGTTTTGTTCCGTATAGAGAACGTGATTGCATACGACCGTTAACACCAGCAGTATCAAGTGCACCACGTACGATATGGTAACGAACACCCGGTAAGTCTTTTACACGACCGCCACGGATAAGAACAACACTGTGCTCTTGTAAGTTGTGGCCTTCACCTGGGATATACGCTGTAACCTCGATTTGGTTAGTTAAACGTACACGAGCGTATTTACGTAACGCTGAGTTAGGTTTTTTAGGCGTCATAGTACCTACACGAGTACAAACACCACGTTTTTGTGGAGATTTAACATCAGTTAAAGATTTTTTAAATGAGTTATATCCTTTGTTTAACGCTGGTGAGTTTGATTTCGTGCTTTTAGATTTACGAGGCTTACGTACCAATTGGTTAATTGTAGGCATCGATTTTTCCTCCCTTCATTGATTCCTTGTAATACCACACATCCAGGTGGTTCATTTTTTGGGTAAAAACAAAGTCTTTGTGTACTTTACACAAAAACTACATCGCAGTAATCGCAACAACCGCAGCTCCAACATGTATGCCGCAAGCTTTTCCAAGTTCTTTTTTTGACTCCACGAGACGAACTGGTACACCGATTTCTTTCGCGAGAAGAATGGCCGGATCGGTTACCCCACTGTCTGCATCAAGTGCGACAAAAAGCTCTGTAACTTGTCCAGCACGCATCGCTTTCACTGCTTGCTTTGTACCTATGATTGTTTTACTAGCCTGTTTCACTTGATCATAAGACATTTTCATATCCTCCGAAGTACAGACAGTTAACTATCAACCTTCAATATATTATCATTACCAATTTACACTGTCAACTAATATCTATAAAAATCCCGGTGAGAGCTAGCCCTCACCCGGAAATTGACCTTAAAGCTTATTCAGCTGAAGTTAATTCTTCCTCTGTATCAAGTACATCTTGCTCAATACGAATTTGACGGTAACGTTGCATACCAGTACCTGCCGGAACAAGTTTACCGATAATTACATTTTCCTTCAGACCAAGTAATTCATCACGCTTACCTTTAATTGCAGCATCCGTTAATACACGAGTTGTTTCTTGGAATGATGCAGCAGATAAGAACGACTCTGTTTCAAGAGATGCTTTTGTAATACCAAGGATGACAGGGCGACAAGTTGCAGGATTTTTGCCAGTTAGAACTGCATCTGCATTTGCTTCTGAGAATTGGTGGATATCTAATAATGAACCTGGTAATAAGTCTGTATCCCCAGCTTCAATTACGCGCACTTTACGAATCATTTGGCGAACCATTACTTCAATGTGCTTATCTCCAATTTCTACCCCTTGCATACGGTATACTTTTTGTACTTCTTTTAACAGATATTCTTGAACTGTTGACACGTCTTTAACTTTTAATAATTGCTTTGGATCGATAGAACCTTCTGTAAGGATTTGTCCAGGTTTAATTTCATCACCTAATTGAACTTTTAAACGCGCGTTATAAGGCGCTTGATATTTACGAGTTTCTACGTCACCTTGAATCGTTATTTCTTTTAGACCTTCACGGATTTCATCGATTTCTGAAACTGTACCTGAGATTTCTGAAATAACTGCTTGCCCTTTCGGATTACGTGCCTCAAAAATCTCTTGGATACGTGGAAGACCTTGTGTAATATCGTTACCGGCAACCCCACCTGTATGGAATGTACGCATCGTTAACTGCGTACCTGGCTCACCGATAGATTGAGCAGCAATAATACCTACTGCTTCGCCAACCTCTACCTCTTCACCTGTTGCTAGGTTCATACCATAACATTTTTTACATACACCATGCTTTGTATTACATGTGAATGCAGAACGGATCGTCACTTCTTCGATACCTGCTTCATCAATCGTACGAGCAACATCTTGTGTAATTAATCCGTCACGCTCTAAAATGACAGCGCCTGTTTCTGGATGGAAAATTGTTTTCTTCGTGTAACGACCTACGATACGCTCTTCTAGCATTTCAATAATCTCGTTACCTTCCATTAGAGCCCCAATCAGTAAACCGCGATCCGTACCACAGTCGTCTTCACGAACGATTACGTCCTGCGCAACATCTACTAGACGACGAGTTAAATAACCTGAATCGGCAGTTTTAAGTGCAGTATCGGCAAGACCTTTACGCGCACCGTGTGTAGAGATGAAGTACTCTAATACTGTTAAACCTTCACGGAATGAAGATTTGATTGGAAGTTCGATAATTCGTCCAGCCGGGTTGGCCATCAGACCACGCATACCAGCTAGCTGAGTAAAGTTCGATGCGTTACCACGGGCACCAGAGTCAGACATCATGAAGATTGGGTTCGTATTTTGTAGAGAGTCCATTAGCTTACCTTGGATTTCATCCTTAGCTGCAGACCAACTAGAAATAACACGATCATAACGCTCTTCTTCTGTAATTAAACCACGTTTAAATTGCTTCGTAACTTTATCTACTTTTGCTTGCGCTTCTTGTAGAATTTCACCTTTATTCGGTAATACCTCGATATCTGATACACCTACTGTAATACCAGCACGAGTTGAATATTTAAAGCCTAAGTCCTTCATGCGATCAAGCATTTTAGACGTTTCTGTAATATGGAATCGTTTAAATACTTCTGCAATAACATTTCCTAAGAACTTTTTACGGAATGGTGGAACAACCGGCATTGAAGCGAAGTATTTTTGTAATACTGCTTTACGTTGTACCTCCACTTTTTCTGTTTGGGAAAGAGTGGCATAGCCTTCAGATGCTTCCACTTCTTTTAGTAGCTCTTCGTCAATTGTTAGTTTCGCAAAGTACTTCTCAGGTGTTTTTTGTTCTAAATTCACATCTGTTGGTTCGTTGATGTAAGGGAATGATTCAGGAAGAATCTCGTTGAAAATTACCTTACCTACAGTTGTTAATAAGAACATTCCGTTTTGCTCTTCTGTAAACGTTGGATTGTTTAAAGAAGAGGCTTGAATCGCAATGCGCGTGTGTAAATGTACATGGCCAGTTTGGTATGCAATTAACACTTCGTTTGGTCCGTAGAAGATAGAACCTTCTCCACGAGCACCTTCACGCTCAAGCGTTAGATAATAGTTACCTAATACCATATCCTGAGATGGTGTTACTACTGGTTTACCATCTTTCGGGTTTAGAATGTTCTGAGCTGCTAGCATAAGTAAACGAGCTTCTGCTTGCGCTTCTGCTGATAAAGGAACGTGAACCGCCATTTGGTCACCATCAAAGTCAGCGTTATAAGCTGTACATACTAATGGGTGAAGACGAATTGCACGACCTTCTACTAATGTCGGCTCAAACGCTTGAATACCAAGACGGTGAAGCGTCGGTGCACGGTTAAGTAATACCGGATGCTCACGAATAACGTCTTCTAAAACATCCCATACTTCGTTGTGCATACGCTCAATTTTGCGTTTTGCACTCTTAATGTTATGAGCTAGGCCACGTTCTACTAATTCTTTCATTACGAAAGGCTTAAATAGCTCGATTGCCATCTCTTTTGGAAGACCACATTGGTACATTTTTAAGTTTGGACCTACTACGATAACCGAACGACCAGAGTAGTCTACACGTTTACCTAGTAAGTTTTGACGGAAACGACCTTGTTTCCCTTTCAACATGTGTGAAAGTGATTTTAACGGACGGTTACCCGGACCTGTAACAGGACGACCGCGACGACCGTTGTCAATTAAAGCATCGACCGCTTCTTGTAACATACGTTTTTCGTTTTGTACGATGATGCTTGGAGCACCTAAATCTAATAAACGTTTTAAACGGTTATTACGGTTAATAACACGACGGTATAAATCATTTAAGTCAGAAGTTGCGAAACGACCACCATCTAATTGCACCATTGGACGAAGCTCTGGCGGAATAACTGGAAGTACGTCTAAAATCATCCACTCTGGTTTGTTGCCTGAGTTACGGAATGATTCTACTACTTCAAGGCGCTTAATCGCACGAGTACGACGTTGACCTTGTGCAGTTTTCAGTTCTTCTTTTAACATGACCGTTTCTTCTTCAAGATCAATTTTCTCAAGAAGCTTTTTAATTGCTTCCGCACCCATTGCTGCTTCAAAAGTAGCACCAAATTTTTCGCGATAAGCACGATATTCCTTTTCAGAAAGAAGCTGTTTGTTCTCTAAATTTGTACCAGCAGGATCAATTACTACGTATGATGCGAAGTAAATTACCTCTTCCAGTGCACGTGGAGACATATCTAAAATAAGACCCATTCGGCTAGGAATACCTTTGAAGTACCAAATATGAGATACAGGAGCAGCTAATTCGATGTGCCCCATACGCTCACGGCGAACTTTTGCGCGTGTAACTTCTACTCCACAACGATCACAAACTACACCTTTATAGCGCACACGTTTGTATTTACCACAATGACATTCCCAGTCTTTTGTTGGTCCGAAAATGCGTTCGCAGAATAGACCATCTTTTTCTGGCTTTAATGTACGGTAGTTAATTGTTTCCGGTTTTTTTACTTCACCATATGACCAAGAGCGAATCTTGTCAGGAGAAGCTAAACCAATTTTCATATATTCAAATTCATTAACGTCTATCAAGGAGCCTACCTCCCTTTAGTATAAGTCCTTTAATGACTTTTCCGTAGCTCAACATTCATCGCAAAAAAAGTTTAAACTTTATAGATTAAACTTTTTCTACTAAAAATTACGTTTAAATTCTTATAAAAAAACGGGCAGGGCAATTTCCTGCCCGTTTTCGTTTCAAAGGTTACTCAAAAGACTCTACTGCGTCTTCTTCTGAGTTAACTGGTGCAATGTTTAATGCATCTGCTGGTTGAAGATCTTCTTCTTCATCAAGATCACGAAGCTCTACTTCTTCATCATTAATCGTCAGCATTTTAACATCCATACCTAAAGACTGAAGCTCTTTAATTAATACTTTGAATGATTCTGGAACACCTGGTTCTGGAACACTTTCACCTTTTACGATGGCTTCGTATGTTTTCACACGACCTACAACATCATCGGATTTTACAGTTAAAATCTCTTGAAGTGTATAAGCAGCACCATAGGCTTCAAGTGCCCATACCTCCATCTCACCGAAGCGCTGACCACCGAATTGTGCTTTACCACCAAGCGGTTGTTGCGTTACTAATGAGTATGGTCCAGTTGAACGTGCATGAAGCTTATCATCAACCATGTGAGCAAGTTTAATCATATACATGACACCAACAGATACACGGTTATCAAATGGCTCACCTGAACGTCCATCATAAAGAATTGTCTTACCATCACGGTTCATACCAGATTCTTCCATTGTATCCCAAACATCTTCTTCGTTTGCGCCATCAAATACTGGTGTAGCCATGTACTCGCCTAAATAACGAGCAGCCATACCTAAGTGAAGCTCTAAAACTTGTCCGATGTTCATACGAGAAGGTACCCCAAGTGGGTTTAACATAATGTCAACTGGTGTGCCATCTGGCATATATGGCATATCTTCTTCTGGTAAGATACGCGAGATAACCCCTTTGTTACCATGTCGTCCGGCCATTTTGTCCCCAACGCGGATTTTACGTTTTTGAACAATGTAAGCACGAACTAATTGGTTAACACCTGGTGGTAATTCATCGCCATCTTCACGGTTGAATACTTTTACATCGAGAACGATACCACCTGCACCGTGTGGAACGCGTAATGAAGTATCACGTACTTCACGTGCCTTCTCACCAAAGATTGCATGTAATAAACGTTCTTCAGCTGTTAATTCTGTAACCCCTTTTGGCGTTACTTTACCGACTAAGATATCACCGTCACGTACTTCCGCACCGATACGGATGATTCCGCGTTCGTCTAAGTTACGAAGCGCATCTTCCCCTACGTTTGGAATGTCACGCGTAATTTCTTCAGGTCCTAACTTTGTATCACGAGACTCAGATTCATATTCTTCAATATGAACAGAAGTATATACATCGTCTTTTACAAGGCGCTCACTCATAATAACTGCATCCTCGTAGTTGAAGCCGTCCCATGTCATGAACGCAACAAGTACGTTTCGACCAAGTGCTAATTCGCCGCTCTCCATAGAAGGACCATCAGCTAAAATATCACGTGGTTTTACACGATCGCCAACTTTTACGATTGGACGTTGGTTATATGAAGTACCTTGGTTTGAACGAATAAACTTTTGTAATTTATATTTCGTTAAATCGCCTTTAACCTCTTTACCATCTACTACTTCGATACGACGGACGTGGATTGAACGCGCTTCAACATGCTCAACAATACCATCAAACTTCGCAACGACTGCAGCACCAGAATCACGGGCGTCAACGTGCTCCATACCTGTACCTACAAATGGTGCTTCAGGATTTAATAATGGAACCGCTTGACGTTGCATGTTTGCTCCCATTAATGCACGGTTAGAGTCATCATTTTCTAGGAACGGAATACATGCTGTTGCAGCTGATACGACTTGCTTCGGAGATACGTCCATGTAGTCAATTACTTCACGCTTGAATACTGTGTTGTCGCCTCGGAAACGACCTACAACCTCTTCATTAGCAAATGAACGGTCTTCATTTAACACTGAGTTCGCTTGCGCTACTACATAGTTATCTTCTTCGTCAGCAGTTAAGTAATCGATTTGCTCTGTTACTTGACTCGTTTCAGGATCAACTCGACGATATGGCGTTTCAATGAAGCCAAATTTGTTTACTTTGGCAAACGATGAAAGTGAGTTAATTAGCCCGATGTTCGGTCCCTCAGGCGTTTCGATCGGACACATACGACCGTAGTGAGAATAGTGAACGTCACGTACTTCCATACCAGCACGCTCACGTGTTAAACCACCTGGTCCTAATGCAGATAGACGACGCTTATGCGTTAATTCCGCTAACGGGTTTGTTTGGTCCATGAACTGCGATAACTGTGAGCTACCAAAGAACTCTTTAATTGACGCAATAACCGGACGGATATTAATTAACTGCTGTGGTACGATGGCAGCTGTGTCGTTAATAGACATACGCTCACGTACTACACGCTCCATACGAGATAAACCGATACGGAATTGGTTTTGCAGAAGCTCACCAACAGAACGTAAACGACGATTACCTAAATGGTCGATATCATCCGTATTCCCAACACCATATAACAGATTGAAGAAGTATGATACAGAAGATAGTACATCAGCTGGTGTAATATTTTTCACTTCTTCGTCAATATACGCATTAGAAATTACATTGATTTCTTTTTGCGCTTCGTCATTTGGTGCATAGATTTTAATTGATTGAATTGTAATATCGTCCTCAAGTACACCACCTACTTGAGATAAAGTACGGAAACCAATACCTTTCTCTAAATAAGGGATTAATTTATCAAGTGTACGGCGGTCGATTAACGCACCTTTTTCAACTAAAATTTCGCCTGTTTCAGGATCCGCTAAAGTTTCTGCAATCGTTTGGTTGAATAAACGATTTTTAATGTGCAGCTTTTTATTCATTTTATAACGACCTACATTCGCTAAATCATAGCGTTTTGCATCGAAGAAACGTGAATATAATAAGCTTTTCGCACTTTCAACTGTCGGCGGCTCGCCTGGACGTAAACGCTCGTAGATTTCTAGAAGCGCTTTTTCAGTGCTTTCTGTATTATCCTTTTCAAGCGTATTACGTAAATACTCATTGTCACCGATAATATCGATGATTTCTTGATCGGAACCAAAACCTAAGGCACGTAAAAGAACAGTTACTGGTAGTTTACGTGTACGATCGATACGTACATATACAACATCCTTTGCATCTGTTTCATACTCAAGCCAAGCACCACGGTTTGGAATAACTGTAGCACCGAAGCCTTTTTTGCCGTTTTTGTCCGTTTTATCATGGAAGTAAACACTTGGAGAACGAACTAACTGTGAAACGATAACGCGCTCGGCACCGTTAATAATAAACGTACCTGTTTCTGTCATTAATGGGAAATCACCCATAAATACATCTTGCTCTTTTACTTCATCTGTTTCTTTGTTGTGTAAACGCACTTTTACGCGTAATGGCGCAGCATAAGTTACGTCACGTTCTTTACACTCATCGACATCATATTTAGGATCACCTAATGTATAGTCGACGAACTCAAGTGAAAGATTACCTGTAAAATCTTCGATTGGAGAAATGTCGTGGAACATTTCGCGCAATCCTTCTTCAAGGAACCACTCATAAGATGCTGTTTGAATCTCAATTAAATTCGGAAGCTCTAGCACCTCATTAATACGCGCAAAACTTCTACGCTGGCGGTGTTGTCCGTACTGAACTAGTTGACCTGTCAACTCATTCACCCCTCAATAAAGCGATAATAGGTCTTTGCAAAATCATCCAAATAGTGTATGATTTCGAAAGACAAAAAGAAAACGAGACGCAGGTTTGATCTCATTTTCGGTTAAACTAAACTTATTTTTGAGCAGTCTACCCTTAAAACCTACTTTTTAATACAAAAGGGCACACTTCTTCAAAATAATAATTTTGCATTTTATTATGTTATCATACTCAATTTGTCAAGTCAATCTTTTCACAGAAGGTTAGTTATTTTCTTGCACGGATAATCCAATACCCTTTTTTCTTTTCAACAACATCAACCTCTGAAAACTTTTCCTCTAAATGACTTACCGTCGATGGTGCACCTTGCTTTTTTTGAATGACAACCCATAGTTCGCCACCTTCTACTAGCTTTCCAAACGAATCATCATAGAATTTAAAAATCGTTTCTTTACCAGCACGGATTGGTGGGTTCGTCAAAATTGCAGCAGCTTTTATATCTCCTACAGCAGCAAGCCCATCACTTTCAAAAATACGTACATTTTGAACCCCGTTTACTTGCGCATTTTTCACAGCAAGCGCAATAGCACGTGTATTAATATCTACCATGTGCACAAAACGCTCCTGATTTGCTTTAGCAATCGATAACCCAATCGGTCCGTAGCCGCAGCCCACATCAAGTATATCACCTTCTACTTTTGGCATTTCAAAAGCATCGATTAATACACGGGATCCAAAATCTACTTCGCTTTTACTAAATACTCCTGCATCCGTTTCGAATAAAAAAGAGGATCCGAGTAAAGTAAATTTCCATTGGCGTGGTTTACTTTCCGTTTGAGGCTTATTTGAATAATAATGTTCAGACATAATACACGCCTCCAATCTATATGGGTGATCACATTGTCATTGTGCTACTGAAATCCAAATTTAAAACCTCTTATAAAGAAGAAAAGCCCGTCATATTGACGAGCTTTCCGTATTTATAGAGTCAGTAAAATTACTTAACTTCTACAGTTGCGCCAACTTCTTCAAGTTTAGCTTTGATTTCTTCAGCCTCATCTTTAGAAGCGCCTTCTTTAAGAGCTTTAGGAGCGTTATCTACTACTTCTTTAGCTTCTTTTAAGCCAAGACCAGTGATTTCGCGTACCACTTTGATTACTTTGATTTTTTCTGCACCAGCAGATGCTAATACTACGTCAAACTCAGTTTTTTCTTCAGCAGCGCCTGCAGCACCACCAGCAACTACAGCTACAGGAGCAGCTGCTGTTACACCGAATTCTTCTTCGATTGCTTTTACTAAATCGTTTAACTCAAGAACTGTCATAGCTTTGATAGCTTCTAAGATTTGCTCTTTGTTCATTTTAATTTCCTCCTATGGAATGTTATTTTATTGTTTTTAGGCCGCTAAGCCGTTTGGTGAAGTTTTGGGGCGAAAATTATGCGCCTTGCTCTTCTTTTTGTTCTGCAACAGCTTTTGTTGCAAGTGCGAAGTTGCGCACTGGAGCTTGAAGTACAGATAAAAGCATAGATAGTAGACCTTCGCGTGATGGAAGTTCTGCAAGAGCTTTAACGTCTTCAACAGATGCAAAAGTACCTTCGATGATACCAGCTTTAATTTCTAACGCTTCGTTTTTCTTAGCGAATTCGTTAATAATTTTTGCTGGAGCTACTACGTCTTCATTTGAGAACGCAACAGCATTTGGACCAGTTAAGAATTCGTTGATAGCTTCAACACCAGCGATTTCAGCTGCACGACGAGTTAAAGTGTTTTTATAAACTTTGAACTCAACACCAGCTTCACGAAGTTGTTTACGTAATTCTGTAACTTGAGCAACGTTTAAACCGCGGTAGTCAACTACTACTACAGATGCAGCAGCAGAGAATTTATCAGCGATTTCTTGTACTTGAACTTGTTTAGTTTCAATTGCTTTGCTCATCTTGATGACACCTCCTATTAGAATGAGTCATTTATACCGACAAAAGAAAAGCCTCTATATCAAGTAGACATAGAGGCTGAAAGTCATCATCTTAAAAAGAATCCGAATTCCGATGTCCTCGGTAGGATCATTAAGTGACAAGTCACTCCTACTGTCTACGGTACAAATGGATGATTCACAACAGCAACCATCTTACCAAGTAAGCGGAGTGTTGTCAACTGAATTAATTAATATTATTTAACAACAACAGCAGAAGCGTCAACTTTAACAGCTGGGCCCATTGTAGTTGTAATATTTACAGACTTCATGTAAGTACCTTTCGCTGCAGCAGGTTTAGCTTTTTGCACTACATCGAATACTGTTAAGAAGTTTTCTACTAATTTTTCTGTCTCGAAAGAAACTTTACCGATTGGAGCGTGGATGATACCAGCTTTGTCAGCACGGTATTCTACTTTACCAGCTTTGATTTCTTCGATAGCTTTTGTTACGTCAAAAGTAACTGTACCAGTTTTAGGGTTTGGCATTAAACCTTTAGGTCCTAATACACGACCAAGTTTACCAACTTCACCCATCATATCTGGAGTTGCAACGATTACATCGAAGTCGAACCAACCTTGTTGGATCTTTTGGATGTACTCTGCATCGCCAACATAGTCAGCACCAGCAGCTTCTGCTTCTTTAAGTTTTTCACCTTTAGCGAAAACTAATACACGTTGAGTTTTACCAGTACCGTTTGGAAGCACTACTGCACCACGGATTTGTTGGTCGTTTTTACGAGTATCGATTCCTAATTTGAAAGCTACTTCTACAGTTGCATCGAAGTTTACTGTGCTTGTTTTTTGAGCAAGAGCGATTGCTTCTGCTGCTTCATATAATTTAGCGCGGTCTACTAACTTAACCGCCTCTTGAAGTTTTTTACCTTTTTTAGCCATTGTTAATTTCCTCCTTGATTGTGGTTATAGCGGAATGAACCTCCCACGAATAAAGGTTGCGCAGCTCTAAAAAGAGCGCAGCAACCTTCCAAAAACAAATGCATCATCAAGTCTTGAAGATGGGATTAGTCTTCGATAACAATACCCATGCTTCGTGCAGTACCTTCAACCATTAACATAGCAGCTTCAACTGAAGCAGCGTTAAGGTCAGGCATTTTTTGTTCAGCGATTTCGCGAACTTTATCACGTTTAACCGTTGCAACTTTTTTACGGTTTGGTTCACCAGATCCAGATTGGATACCAGCAGCTACTTTAAGTAGAACTGCAGCCGGTGGAGTTTTCGTAATAAAAGTGAATGAACGATCTTCGAATACTGAAATCTCAACCGGAATGATTAGACCAGCTTGATCAGCAGTACGAGCGTTGAATTCCTTACAGAATCCCATGATGTTAACACCTGCTTGACCTAGTGCAGGACCAACCGGTGGAGCTGGATTAGCTTTACCAGCAGGAATTTGAAGTTTTACAACTTTAATAACTTTTTTAGCCACGAGACACACCTCCTTAAGTCCGTGATGTGGTAATTGGGTTGCCCCTCCCACTCAATATCTGTCTGTCGGCTTGAATCCGATAACATTAAAAATAAATTATCATAGACAGACTGAAATTTTTTGACAGTCTGACTATGAAATGATAACACCTTTAAGCTTTATACGCAAGTACAAAAAATTATTACAATAGAATCTATATTTTTCGAATCTGCTCGAAGTCAAGTTCCATCTTCGTTTCTCGACCAAACATATCGACACTAACTTTAATTTTACCTTTTTCGATATCGATCTCTTCCACTTTACCTTGGAAGTGTGCAAACGGCCCTTCAAGCACCTCTACCACTTCACCTACTGTTACAGCTATTTCACCAATCGCGCGCTCATTCATACCCATTTGAGCAAGCAGACGATCTGCTTCTTCAGGAAGTAATGGTGTTGGTTTCGCACCGCCACCTGACGAACCGATGAACCCTGTTACCCCTGGTGTATTACGTACTACATACCAAGAATCATCTGTCATAATTAATTCTACTAAAACATACCCAGGGAATACTTTACGCATTACTGTACGTTTTTTTCCGTCCTCTTTTACATCGATTTCCTCTTGTTCAGGGACGATTACACGGAAGATTTTATCTTGCATCCCCATCGTTTCTACACGTTTTTCTAGGTTTGCTTTTACGCGGTTTTCATAACCTGAATACGTATGAACTACATACCAATTTTTCTCCATAGCTCTTTGGACTACTCGTCCGTCCCTCCTTTATTCACTAATGTTTACAATACATTTTATTAAACAAATGAAAAAACCCGTTGTTGGGCGTTTACGGGCTATTTCACAAATATGCTATTACGTTTTATAGTTCTAGGAACCAACGAAGTGCCTCTGAAATACCTAAGTCTACTACTAAAAAGTAAAGTGCAAAGAGAATTACGGTTACTACTACTACAAATGTATACTTCGTTAACTCTTTACTTTTCGGCCAGCTTGTTTTACGCATTTCTGAGCCGACTTCGCTAAAAAAGTTTGTAATCTTGCTCATTCTAGCCTAACCTCCGAAAGAATCGATTCTCAATTTTTAATCTATAACGTTTGCTTATGCATAGTATGCTCATTACAATGCGAACAAAACTTCTTTAACTCTAGACGAACTGTAGCACCCGATTTTGCTGGTACTGTATAGTTTCTCGAGCCGCATTTTTCACAGCTTAAAACGACTTTCTTTGCCATTAAAATCACCTATTTCGGCATTTTGTCTTTTCAAGACTAACACCTAATATTCATACTGTCAACAAGCGTACCACCGCTACTACGGCATTTCGCCAATTTCTAAATGCCGTTCTAGTTTTCTCTTTACACGCTGCAGGGCGTTATCAATAGACTTCACATGACGATTTAATAACTCCGAAATCTCGTTATAGGATCGCCCCTCTAAATACAGTGCTAAAACTTGCTGTTCCAGCTCACTCAACACTTCACTCATTTTTCCCTCTAAACGACTATACTCTTCTCTATTAATCATTAAATTTTCAGGGTCATCTGATAGAGGACTAATAATGACATCCATCAATGTGCGCTCAGATTCCTCATCATAGATTGGTTTGTCGAGTGAAACATATGAATTTAGCGGAATATGTTTTTGACGAGTAGCCGTTTTGATAGCCGTAATGATTTGACGTGTAATGCAAAGCTCGGCAAACGCCCGAAAAGAAGCGAGCTTGTCCCATTTGAAGTCACGAATGGCCTTATATAAACCGATCATTCCTTCTTGGATAATATCTTCCTTATCTGCCCCTATTAAAAAATACGAGCGTGCCTTCGCTTTGACAAACAAGCGGTATTTCGTAATTAAATAATCTAACGCATCTACATTGCCTAAATGAACCTGTTCAACAAGCTCTTCATCTGAATATCTTTCAAAATGCTGTATAACTTGTAATTTCTCGCTTTTAAGCAATGTCCTCACCTCAGTTATGCCACAATTCTTAGGAATAGTATAATGTAATTGGAAAATAACGGTCAACAATCTATTTTAACCCTCTTCTCCATTTTTCAAACATTAACTCAACATCTTTCGTGAGCGGAATGCGTGATGCAGGCTTTTCACTTCGAGCCGATTTGACTTTTGACGATATTTTGGCTTGAATAATTTTCATTTCAATTTCGAGTTCTTTTGCTGACTTTCGTAACGCGCCTTGTCCAAATACTACGCTTTGTTCAGTCATATCGGAGGTAGCTACATGAATTTGTATCTTTCTCCCTCTTAATTCATTCGTTAATTTTTCGATTCGTTCATCTGCAGTTTCATTTTTTCGAGTATAAATAACTTCTACTGCATGTTGAACGTACAATTGTTCCGTGCCTGGAACTAAATGTGCATCAAATACGACAATTACACGCCACCCCATCGCGGCTTTATATTCAGCCATAAGCTCGATTAACCTGTCTCGGGCATCCTCGAAGTTTTGGTCACGAAGCGGCCTTAGCTCAGCCCAGGCACCAATCATATTGTAGCCATCTACAAGCAAAATATTTTGCATGTTATTTTAGCCATTCATTTCTTGGCGCTTGCGATACACTTCATACATTAACAGTGCAGCAGCAACCGAGGCATTTAACGAAGTGACATGACCGACCATTGGTAGATGATAAAGGAAATCGCATTTATCCTTGAGAAGACGACTCATCCCTTTTCCTTCACTGCCGATGATAATAGCCAGTGGCAGTGTAGCATCCATTTTCCGATAATCAGCTGAACCTTTCGCGTCTGTACCCGCAATCCAAACACCACGGTCCTTTAGTTCGTCGACCGTTTGCGCTAGATTTGTTACTCGCACAACCGGTACATGCTCTATAGCTCCCGTTGAAGCCTTTGCTACAACAGCTGTTAAGCCTACCGCGCGACGCTTTGGAATAATTATACCATGTACACCAATCGCATCTGCTGTTCGCATAATTGAGCCTAAATTATGAGGATCCTCTAATTCATCTAACACGAGGAAAAACGGATCTTCATTTTTCGCTTTTGCCGCAGCGAATATATCGTCCAGCTCTGCATATTGATATGCAGCAACAGAAGCGACAATCCCTTGATGATTAGCATCTGAGAGCTGATCCACCTTTTTCTTTGGTACGAATTGCACGAGTACACCACGCTCGCGGGCTAAATCTAATAATTCATTAATTCCCGCCTTTTTAACTCCTTCTGCAATCCATAGTTTATTCATTTCACGGCCTGAACGAAGCGCTTCTAATACCGGATTTTTTCCTGCGATCATTTCTCCATTGTGCTGTTGGTCCGCCATTTATGACACTCCTTTCGACTGTTCGATTATTTCTATTGCATAATCTATTATTGTATATACTCTGTCTAATTGGCCGGATAAATAAAGACTACCTAATACCGCTTCAAAGCCTGAGCTATTGCGATATGTTTGTACATCTGTATTTTTCGGTACTGTTCCTGATTTCGCGTTACGTCCACGTCGAAATACAGCCAACTCTTCTTCTGTTAAAAAATCCTCATCCATGAAACGGTGCATGATCATAGATTGCGCCTTCGCCGATACATATTTCGTTGCTTCGCGATGTAATGTATTCGGTTTAACACGCCCCGATAACAGGAGATGCTCGCGAACCTTTTGTTCAAGAACAGCATCCCCCATGTAAGCTAGGGCTAGGGCGTTTAATTGCTTTACGTCTTCGATACGAAGTTTTGCCATTAGATTATCCTCGTTTCCAGCGCGTACCTTGACGAGTATCTTCCAAAACGATATTCATGCTCAGTAAACTGTCTCGAATTTCATCAGAGCGTGCAAAATCACGGTTTTTTCGTGCCGCATTACGCTCTTCGATTAATGCCTCGATCTCCTCATCCAATAATTCCTCTTCAACAGAAAAGGCAATTCCAAGGACCTTTCCTATTGTATCAAAGGTTTCAATAATCTCTTGAAGTACACCCTCTTCTGTATTACTCTCATTGAGATATGTGTTCGCAATACGTGCCAGCTCAAATAGGGCAGAGATTGCATTGGCAGTATTGAAGTCATCATTCATTGCTTCTTCAAATTGAACCTTTACTTCTGCAATTTTAGCTAACCATTCATCGCTAGCCTCACCAAGCCCCGCCGTTGTATTTAAGCGATGCTGTACATTCCCATAGGCTGTTCGCAATCGCTCTAGACCCGCTTGTGCCGATTGAACTAAATCCTGTGCAAAGTTAATCGGGTGGCGATAATGAACAGATAGCATAAAGAAGCGTAGGACTTGAGGATCGATTTGTTTACGAATATCGTTTACTAGCACAAAATTCCCCAGTGATTTGGACATTTTTTCATTATCGATATTAATATACCCGTTATGCATCCAATAACGCGCAAATGTTTTATTTGTATGTGCTTCAGATTGCGCAATTTCATTTTCATGGTGTGGGAACGTTAAATCCTGCCCACCAGCATGAATATCAATTGTATCACCTAAATGCTCGCGTGCCATTACAGAACACTCAATATGCCAGCCTGGTCGACCATTACCCCAAGGACTCTCCCAGAAGATTTCTCCCGGTTTTGCTGCCTTCCATAGGGCAAAATCGAGCGGATCTTCCTTTTTCTCACCTGCTTCAATACGGGCACCGACTTTTAAATCGTCAATTGATTGGTGACTTAGCTTGCCATAGCCTTCAAATTTACGTGTACGATAATACACATCTCCCTGGGATTCGTATGCAAACCCTTTCTCAATAAGCACACCAATAAATTCGACAATATCATCCATATGATCTGTTACACGAGGATGAACATCTGCTTTTTTGCACCCTAATGCCGTAATATCATCGAAATACGCTGCGATAAAGCGCTCTGTTACGTCAAATACTTCCTCACCTAATTCATTAGCCACTTTAATAATTTTGTCATCTACATCTGTAAAATTTGATACAAATTTCACTTCATAGCCAACATACTGAAAATAACGACGTACTGTATCGTACACAATGACCGGACGTGAGTTACCGATATGAATGTAGTTGTAAACAGTTGGTCCACATACATACATTTTTACTTTTCCCTCTTCTAAAGGGACAAATGCTTCTTTTTGTCTTGTTAACGAGTTAAATATTTGAATACTCATATTTCATTACTCCTTTTATCATTATGCCATTATTTTTACATTTAAACGAAATTGCCAAGAAAACTATTCATACTTTTCCAACAAAAAAAGCGCCTCTATCATCCCCATTAGGTTAGATGACAGAGACGCAATTTCCGCGCGGTCCCACTCTGAATTGAAGGCAAGCACCTTCCACTTTACTGTCCGGTAACGAGGACTACTCGACTTGCCTACTTCCATTTCAGCAAAGTACTCAAAGGTGCATTTCCACATCCTCCGCTCAGACTACTTTCAGCCGGTGATAGTCCTCTCTTTAGGGCATAGGGATTGTGTACTTCTCCTTTTCAACGCGATACGATTATTTATAAATGTATATTAATTGTACATAAGTTTTTTGAAAAATCAATATTTTTGTTAATTAGCGTATTTTTCTACTCGTGCAATCGCTTTTTCTTTCCCAATTAATGCAATAGCATTTGGTAGCTCAGGACCATGTGTTTGTCCAGTTGTCACAACACGAATTGGCATGAACAAGCCTTTTCCTTTTGCACCCGTTTCCTTTTGCACAGCTTTTACGGCCGCTTTAATTGAATCCGCATCGAATGTTTCTAACGCTTCTAGCTGTGCCTTAAAAGAAGCCATTACTGCCGGTACTGTTTCACCCGCAAGGACTTCCTTTGCCTCTTCATCATATGCAAGGTCATCCTTGAAGAATAGGCTAGAAAGTTCAACGATTTCTGCACCGTAGCTCATTTGGTCATGGTAAAGACCGATTAAATCGGCTGCCCAAGCCGCTTGCTCCTCTGATAGCTCTTCCGGAAGTAAGCCCGCTTTTTGTAGATGAGGTAAAGCTAACGCCACTACCTCTTCACGAGATAACTTTTTAATATATTGGTTATTCATCCATGTAAGCTTTGTTTTATCGAACATCGACGGCGACTTCGATAGACGCTTCTCGTCGAATAATTTAACAAGCTCATCATGAGAGAAAATTTCTTCTTCCCCTTCAGGAGACCAGCCAAGTAACGCGAAGAAGTTAAACATTGCTTCAGGCAAGTATCCTAAATCTTTATATTGCGCCACGAATTGAATAATTGATTCATCACGCTTCGATAATTTCTTACGATCTTCATTGACGATTAACGTCATATGACCGTACTCAGGATATTCCCAACTAAATGCATCAAAAATCATCATTTGCTTTGGCGTGTTCGATAAATGCTCTTCTCCACGGAATACATGTGTAATATCCATAAAGTGATCATCTAGTACAACAGCGTAGTTATACGTCGGGATTCCGTTTGCTTTCACTAGCACCCAGTCACCGATATCCTTCGACTCGAATGTTACCTCACCACGCACTAAGTCCGTAAATTTGTATGTAACACCCGCCGGTACGCGCATTCGAATTGTATAAGGAACACCTGCTGCTTCTTTTGCAGCAACCTCATCTGCTGTTAAGTTACGGCATGTACCATCATACGTAGGAGCCGCTACACCTGCTGCCTTTTGTTTTTCACGAGATGCTTCTAATTCCTCTGATGTACAGAAGCATTTATATGCTAGGCCACGCTCAAGTAGCTCTTCTGCATGCTTCTTATAAATATCTAGGCGCTCCATTTGGCGATACGGTGCATAAGGTCCGCCGATATCAATCGACTCATCCGGAATAATTCCTAACCAGCGTAAATTATCTAATTGAGATGCTTCGCCGCCCTCTACATTACGCTCAATATCTGTATCCTCAATACGAACGATAAATTTACCGTTGTTATGTTTTGCATATAAGTAGTTAAATAACGCTGTGCGCGCTCCACCGATGTGTAAAAAGCCCGTTGGAGATGGCGCATAACGAACACGAACTTCCTTTGTCATGTTAATTTGCCTCCTCAATTGTATGTCTGAAAATGTTTTCGACCATGTATTTTGACTTTGTTCATTTTACCACTGTGCCCTACTAAATAAAAGTAGCGCACGCCGAATTTCTCCAGGCGACGCGCTCACTTGTTATTTTTTGATTAGTAAAATCGTCGCAAGTGAAGCGATACCTTCCTCGCGTCCTGTGAAGCCTAACTTTTCAGTCGTTGTTGCCTTCACATTCACTTGTGATGGATCCGCGTTTAACAATTCGGCAATACGATTTTTTATCGGCTCTATATAAGGTGCCATTTTAGGGCGCTGCGCAATGATCGTTGCATCTACATTTCCTAGCACATAGCCTTTGTCCTCAACTATTTTCCAAATGTATGAAAGTAATTTGGCGGAGTCTGCATCCTTCCACTCAGGATCTGTATCAGGAAAGTGACGACCAATATCCCCTTCTCCAATTGCACCAAGTGCTGCATCAGTAATTGTGTGCAGAAGTACATCTGCATCTGAATGACCTAACAGTCCTCGATCATGTGGAATCTCAATACCACCTAAAATAAGTTTACGTCCTTCTGCGAATGCATGCACGTCATAGCCTTGTCCTACTCGAAACATGTTCATCTTTCCTTTACCATTATATTTAGATAGTTCTAGTATAGCCTTCTTTTTATAGAATAACAAAGGGCGTACAAAAGAAAGACACCCTCTCCGCTTTTACAAAAAGGATGCCCGTTACAAATCAGATTTGAAAGTCTATATTTTTAATTTGGCTATTGCTAATCGTAGGTGATGGCTGTGAATTATACACTCTCGAATATGGTGGGACTGAATGCGTCAGCCAAATATTACTTCCTAACACCGAATCATGGCCAATTCTCGTTTCTCCACCTAGAATCGTTGCACCAGCATAAATGACTGCATTGTCCCCAATATCCGGGTGACGTTTAATTCCTTTAATCGGATTTCCGTTAGAATCCAGCGGGAAGCTTAGAGCACCAAGCGTTACACCTTGATAAATTTTTACGTTATTCCCAATCGTACATGTTTCACCAATTACAACACCTGTTCCATGATCGATAAAGAACGATTCACCAATCGATGCCCCTGGATGAATATCGATACCTGTTAATTGATGTGCATACTCCGACATAATACGTGGGATAATTTGCACATCTAATTTATATAACTCATGTGC
The DNA here is from genome assembly GCF_036662795.1 of Lysinibacillus sp. 54212. NCBI lineage: Bacteria > Bacillati > Bacillota > Bacilli > Caryophanales > Bacillaceae > Lysinibacillus > Lysinibacillus sp. 54212. Next base: position 46,103 of record NZ_JBAFWZ010000012.1, on the reverse strand, counting down.
AATACGATGAATACAAACAGCTGTAATGGACGGATAGCTTAACAAAATTTCCTCTGTTGAAATGGCCGCCGGATCACCGTTATAGGCAGCTTGAATGTCCGTTTGAATGATGTGGCGGATTGTCGGAAATTTATTAATAAGTGTCATGACCGTGGCATCCGCTTTTTCTCGACATGCTTTACAATCATCTTCCTCGTGCTCATTGTAATGACTGTCAAACAATACTTTCTCGATAATATCACGTAAATCTAATGCGGCTCTTCTTAATTTCCCACTTACTTCAACATTTACTCTCAATTCATTGCTCGGGTTTTTATCATAAATACCTGGGAATAGCGCTTCATGAAAGCTATGTAGAATTTCATAAATCGCATCTCTACCAGCAAACCCAATTGAATTTTGAATATCAAAGTTTTGTTTATTTATTTCGTTTAGGGAATTTGCGATATTCGGAATTTCATTATTTAACCATTCGTTTAGTTTCATAGCGTTTGCTCCCCCCAAAAATTTATTGTCAGTCTTTAAATTTCGAATTATCCATATCATTATAGTTATGATTAAGCGTACAAAATAAATAAACGGTTTGCAAGACCTCTGTTTATAAAGGAATCTCTTGAGAGTCCAACCCTTCTAAAAGGGATTGGATTTCCAACGAAACATTCGCTCTCCTATTATAGCTCAGACAAATAACGGATTTTCCCAAACAAAAATCCCACTAGCTTCATTCATCTAATGAGATTATCGGTCCTGCTATGATTTTCGACTCGCTAAAATAGCTTCACCGAAAATTAAATCTTCCTTTGTCGTCATTTTCACATTTTCGTAGCTACTCTCAACGATATGCACTTCATGCCCAAGACGTTCAACTAGCATCGCCTCATCTGTCCCGAGAAAACCTACCTTTTCAGCTACATCTTCGGCCTCTGCTAATAAATCAAAACGAAAAGCTTGTGGCGTTTGAATCATCCATAAGCTTTCACGATCAACCGTTTCCGTAATGACTCCATCGCGCACCTTTTTCATCGTATCCTTCGCACGTACCCCTGCAATAGCTGCACCTTTAACAAATGCCGTCGAGGCAAGACGTTCGATAATTCCATGCGTAATAAATGGACGAGCCGCATCATGTACTAGCACGATATTTACATTGCTCATTTCTTTAATACAGGAGTGCACAGAATGCTGTCGCTCTTCACCACCAGCTGGCAGACCCTTTACTTTTGTGATGTTGTACTGAGCTAACAAGGCTTCGATAAATAAACGCTCCTCAGGCTTTACGGCCAGCCAAATGCCAGTACAATTGACATCCGCTTCAAACACGTTCAATGTATGAATTAAAATCGGCTTTTCGGCAAGCTGTAAAAATAATTTATTTTGTCCGGCACCCATCCGCTTTCCACTACCTGCTGCAGGCAATACTACCTCATACTCCACATTTCCACTTCCTACTCTTATGCAGTTTCTTCCTTTGGCTTCGCGAAAATCATTCGCCCCGCAGAAGTTTGCAGCACACTCGTTACTGTAACGGTAATTGCCTGGCCAATATAGCTTCGACCACCCTCTACAACAATCATCGTTCCATCATCTAAATACGCAACACCTTGATTATGCTCTTTGCCGTCTTTAATCACGACGACCTGCATATCCTCACCCGGAATAACAACAGGTTTAACAGCATTCGCTAAGTCATTAATATTTAATACTTGAACTTGATGCAGTTCACATACTTTATTTAAGTTAAAATCATTCGTTAATATTTGCGCGTCCATTTTTTTCGCCAGACGAACTAGCTTTAAATCGACCTCACCCACATCTTCAAAATCATCATCTACAATTAGTACTTTGGATTGTCGTTCGTCTTGAAGCCGTTTTAAAATATCGAGGCCACGTCGTCCACGTGTACGCTTTAATGTATCCGATGAATCTGCAATATGCTGAAGCTCCGTTAGAACGAATTGAGCTACAACTAACGTCCCCTCCACGAAACCTGTCTCAGAAATATCTGCTATACGTCCATCAATGATCACGCTTGTATCTAGCAGCTTATACATCGGCTTTCCATCTTGAGATGCATCTGTAGCTCGCTTCTTATTTGGATTACCTGATTTCGTAAAAATTTGAAGAAGCTCATCCCGTTTACTAAAGCCGAGACGAAATCCTAAATAACCTAGAACAATTGAAAACATAATCGGCAGTATATCGGTAATAACCGGTAACTGAATCCTTTCAACAGCAAATCCAATCAAAAACGCTACACTCAATCCGACAATTAAACCAAGTGTACCGAATAGTAGATCTCCTGCTGGCAAGCGAAACAATACCTCTTCCATCCACGTAATAAGACGCACACAATAATCCGACAAAACAAAGGATAATATAAATAATAAAGATGCCCCTATCGCTACTGAAATATAAGGATTGTTGAGCCACGGATTAGATGATAAATGAATAAGTTCGTATAATGGCGGTAAGAAAATGAGACCTAACGCTCCTCCAATAAATAGGAATGCAACTTGAATTACCTTTTTCAACATATTTTCACCTCCTTCCTTTTATTATACATAGTTGTCCGTTTCATAGCGATGCAAAACATCTAGCTTTTTTACTAAAAACATTTACGTATACACCCTTAGACACCAACGAGAAGTCTAAAGTTCCCTAACGAGCGAAAAAATATTAAAAACCACATTTTAATCATTGAGGTAGAGCATTTTAAAACAGCCTTATGGGGATTTATTTTCACAATTATCGCCCTTCAATAACAAAGAAGGAGAATCAAAAAGTTTTACCTTTTCGATACTCCTTCTTTATTCTATAAATCGTTAAAGCATGCACGTAAGCTATCAGCAATCGTTTCCACACCGACGACTTGAATACCTTCTGGGAAATCCCAGCCACCCAAATTCGATGCCGGAATAAATGCCCGTCGGAAACCAAGCTTTGCGGCTTCTTGTACTCGCTGCTCAATACGGCTTACACGTCGTACCTCACCCGTCAATCCCACCTCACCGATAAAGCAATCTGTTGCACGGACAGCTTGGTCTTTAAAGCTCGATACAATGGATGTTAAGACGGCTAAATCTATGGCTGGTTCATCTAGCTTCACACCACCAGCTACTTTAATATAGGCATCCTGAGCCTGCAGTAGCATACCCATTCTTTTTTCAAGCACTGCCATTAGTAGCTGTACACGATTTTGGTCTACTCCTGTTGACATACGCTTCGGATAGTTAAAGCTTGTCGGCGTGACGAGAGATTGAATTTCTACTAGAATCGGACGTGTCCCTTCCATTGATGCCACAATGGTTGAGCCTGCAGCACCTTGTGAGCGCTCCTGTAAAAAAAGCTCGGATGGATTTAACACTTCCTTTAATCCACCTTGTAGCATTTCAAATATTGCAATCTCATTTGTTGAGCCAAAGCGGTTCTTTTGGCTACGCAAGATACGGTGATTATGATGACGCTCCCCTTCAAAATAAAGCACCGTATCTACCATATGCTCTAGAAGACGGGGACCTGCAATTTGACCTTCCTTCGTAACGTGTCCAACAAGGAATATAGCGATGTTTTTCGTCTTCGCAATGCGCATTAGCTCGGCGGTACATTCACGCACTTGCGACACACTTCCAGGAGCACTTGTTACCTCCGGATGATGCACTGTCTGAATCGAATCGACAATTACAAATTTCGGTTGTACCTCTTCTATCGTTTGATGTAAAAACTCTAAATTCGTTTCTGAGTAAATATAAAGCTCGGCTGATTTCACGCCTAATCGTTCTGCTCGTAGCTTTGTTTGCCGAACCGATTCCTCCCCGGAAATATACAGCACTCGGTGACCTCGATTTGAAAGTAACGCAGACACTTGCAATAATAACGTTGATTTTCCGATACCTGGATCGCCGCCAATGAGAACAAGGGAGCCTGCCACAATTCCGCCGCCGAGTACTCGGTTTAACTCATTCATTTCCGTAACAATTCGTGCTTCTTCCATCGTTTCTACGTTTATAAGTGGTGTAGCCTTTTGCGTCGATGATGTTGAATGCTGAAATGCACCGCGCGGACCTTTAGATACGATTTCTACTTCCTCAACCATCGTGTTCCAGTTGCCGCAGCCCGGACATCGCCCCATCCATTTTGCAGACTCATAGCCGCAACTATTACACATAAACTTTGTTTTCTTTTTCGCCATGAAAGCCTCCTAGGGTTTTATTTCTATTATATCAAAATGAAGGGGCGCTTTATATGAGTCGATTTCCACCTAGCAAACCTAAATATATTGTTCCTCAATAAAGAAAAGCCGTCCGAAAAACGAGTAATTCACTCACTTTACGGAAGGCTTTTGCATGCTAAACGATTACGCCTCTACAGCTTTTTCTTTTCCACGAATTTTAAAATCACCGTCAACATAATCAAAGATTACGACTTGACCTGTTAGAACGTTCCCTTTTAATAGCTCTTCTGATAAACGATCTTCTACATGCTTTTGTAATGCACGACGGATCGGGCGCGCACCATATTGCGGATCGTATCCTTCCTCAGCAATTTTCTCAAGCGCTGCATCTGTAAGCTCTAGCTCGATATCTTGCTCCTTTAGACGTTTTGTTAAAGCATTTGCCATGAATGACACAATTTCTTTCAATTGCTCTTTTTCTAAAGAATGGAACACAATCATCTCATCGATACGGTTTAAAAACTCTGGGCGGAAGGCTTTTTTCAGCTCTTCTAGCATTGTGCTCTTCATATCTTTATATTTCGAATCAGGATCACCTAAGTTGAAGCCAACATTTTTCTTGAATTTCAACGCGTCTACCCCTACGTTAGAGGTCATAATGACAACGGTATTACGGAAGTCCACAACGCGCCCCTTGGAATCTGTCAGGCGGCCATCATCTAATACTTGTAGTAAAATGTTGAATACATCTGGGTGTGCCTTTTCAATCTCGTCTAGTAAGACAACAGAATACGGTTTGCGACGTACTTTTTCTGTTAATTGGCCACCTTCATCAAACCCTACATAGCCTGGAGGAGCCCCGACTAAACGAGATGTTGAGTGCTTCTCCATATACTCAGACATATCAATTCGAATCATTGCATCCTCATCACCAAACATCACTTCTGCAAGCGCACGAGCAAGCTCTGTTTTACCTACACCGGTTGGCCCTAGGAAGATGAATGAACCTATTGGACGTTTAGGGTCCTTTAACCCAGCGCGAGCTCGACGTATTGCACGGGAAATGGCTTCTACCGCTTCACTTTGACCTACAACCCGTTTATGCAGCTCATCCTCAAGATTTAACAGCTTCGCTGATTCCTCTTGTGCAATTTTAGATACAGGGATTCCCGTCCACATCGATACAACCGCTGCAATATCCTCAACTGTAACTTCCGATTCTTCCTTCCCTTGCTTTTCTTTCCACTCTTTTTTCGTCTGCTCTAGCTCTTCTTTAATCTTTTGTTCTGTATCCCGAAGTGCCGCCGCTTTTTCAAATTCTTGGCTTTGTACCGCGCCATTTTTATCAGAGCGAACATTTTCTAATTTATTTTCAAGCTCTTTTAGATTTGGCGGAACTGTGAATGAACGCAAGCGAACTTTTGAGCCAGCTTCATCCATTAAATCTATCGCTTTATCTGGTAAGAAACGATCCGAAATATAACGGTCTGATAATTTGGCCGCTGCATCTAGTGCCGCATCCGTAATTTTCACACGATGATGTGCCTCATAACGATCTCGTAAGCCCTTCATAATTTGAATCGTTTCATCAATTGTTGGCTCATCCACTTGAATTGGTTGGAAGCGACGCTCTAATGCCGCATCTTTCTCGATGTATTTGCGGTACTCATCTAATGTTGTGGCACCGATACACTGCAACTCACCGCGGGCTAGTGACGGCTTCAAAATATTGGATGCATCAATAGCACCTTCCGCTCCACCTGCACCGATTAATGTATGAAGCTCATCAATGAATAAAATAATATTGCCTGCTTGACGAATCTCATCCATCACTTTTTTCAGACGATCCTCAAATTCACCACGATATTTCGTTCCGGCAACTACCGTCCCCATATCCAATGTCATAACGCGCTTATCACGTAAAATTTCAGGTACCTCATTATTAACAATTTGCTGAGCTAGGCCTTCTGCGATTGCCGTTTTACCAACACCAGGCTCCCCGATTAATACCGGATTGTTTTTCGTACGGCGTGATAGCACTTCAACTACACGCATAATTTCCTTTGAACGGCCAATAACAGGATCTAATGAGCCTTCACGGGCAACAGCTGTTAAATCGCGGGCTAGGCTATCTAACGTAGGTGTATTGACTGCTTGGCTTTGTTGCGCCCCTGCTGCATTCGCATCGTTATTCCCTAACAGTAACAGCACTTGCTGACGCGCCTTATTTAAGCTAACACCTGTATTCGCTAATACGCGGGCTGCAACCCCTTCGCCTTCACGAATAAGTGCCAGTAAAATGTGCTCTGTGCCGATATAAGAATGGCCTAGCTTACGAGATTCATCTACTGAAAGCTCAATCACCTTTTTCGCACGTGGCGTATAGTGCACGATCGGCCCTACATTTTCCTTCCCTTTGCCAACAAGCTCTTCAATTCCTGATTCAATCATTTGCGGGCTAATGTCAATAGCCTCCAAAGCCTTCGCTGCGATACCGCCACCCTCGCGAATTAGCCCTAATAAAATATGCTCTGTACCTATTGACTCGTGCTTCCAACGAATCGCTTCCTCTTGAGCTAATTGTAAAACCTTTTGTGCACGCTGAGTGAATCGATTAAACATCATAAGAATCCTCTCCCTTTTCCCTTGTCATAGGTTCATTTCGATTTTGCATTCTCAATTTCTCTTGTAATAATTTTGCGCGGAAGATATCACGTTCTTCCGGCCGTAATTCTGTATTTGCATATTGCTGTATAAAGCCTGGCTGTAAAAGTAACATACATTCATTAAGCTGAGCTATCGATAGATGTTGAATAATTTCCAGGTCCACTGCTAATCGAACATTCGATAAGCATGTGGCTGCCTCCTCACTCGATAACACCCGTGCATACAGCAATGTTCCTAGCGAACGATATAATCTATCCTCAAGTGTAACTGGAGCACGAGCAAATAATTGCTGACGAGCTTTTCGTTCCTTTTGAATAATTTGCTCTACGACGGTTTGTAGCTCATCTAAAATTTCTCGTTCTGATTTTCCTAGTGTGATTTGGTTTGAGATTTGATAGATATTCCCTAGATTCTCACTACCCTCACCGTAAAACCCTCGTACAACCATTCCTAACCTAGCCATCATTTGAATTAATACATTCATTTGCTTAGACATTGTCAGTGCTGGCAGGTGCATCATAACGGAAGCGCGCAAACCAGTTCCAACATTGGTAGGACAGCTTGTTAAATATCCGAACTGTTCATCATATGCATACGCTAACTGCTTTGATAAGTAACGATCTACCCGTTTTGCTTTTTCATACGTTTCAATTAACCTCGTACCGGGTGATAAGCATTGTATTCGAATATGATCCTCCTCATTAACCATTACACTAATTGCCTCATTCTCTGTTAAAAACACAGACGCGGTTTTTTCGTGCTTCGCTAAGTTTGGACTAATTAAATGCTTTTCAACTAAGACTTGACGCTGGAGAGCCGACATTTCTTTCATTGAAAAATAAGAGAAATGAGTATCGTTATTGTCAATACTTAGTAACACTTTCATGACTGCCTCATCCACTTGCTTTGCATCTTCTTCAGAAAAACTAATAGGGAAGAGGATTCCATTTAAGTTACGAGCAAATCGGATCCTCGTACTCATTACTATATCTGCATTTTCTCCCGATGCTTCAATCCAAGATGGCGTCGTATTTTTCAAAAAGTGTTCGATATTCATGGTGCATCTACACCTCCAACATTTAGCTTACGCTCGATTGAACGCACTTCATCGCGAAGCTTTGCTGCTTCCTCAAAGCGCTCCTCTGCAACCGCTCGCTGCATTTGCTGGCGTATTTGATCAATTATCTGCTGCAATTGTGCTATTTGCTTTACTTCAACTTGTTCGTTCCCAACATGCTTCACATCTGCTTGAAGGCGCTTTAAGACAGGCGGTAGCTGCTCCCTAAATGTGTCGTAACATATGGCACAGCCAAATTTACCAACCTTAAGAAATTGCCTAAATGTAAATCCACAGGACGGGCATGCATTCTTTTTTTTCGTCTGCTGTACTTCCTCCTGCGATTTATTTTTCCATGCTGGCATACCGAACCAGTTAGACATGAGCTGATGGATAGAGACTGGCTCCTCCTGTAAATCAAAATGGAATGGGTGAAATTGTGATGCACACTCCTCACAATAATGGCGTTCTAGTTTAGTACCATTTTGTATTTGTGTAACGGTCACTGTTGCATGTCTTTGCTTGCAATGCTCACAAATCATGGCTGCTCACCCCTTTTTTCAAACTTTAATGTAAGTAGCATCGCTTTTAGTATAAGTGCCCGCAGCTCGTCTCTTACTGGCAAGGGGAGTTGAAGCGTCGAACGATCAATGGCTGCTAGCATTAGCTTCGCCTCCCTTTTCGTGATGATTTCCTCATCAATTAACCGATAGACGATATGCTCTGCTGTCGTTTGTGGAATGCTCACTCTAATTTGATTTAGCATTTCATCAAACAAAGCCTGCTGTGAATGCATCTCAACCCTCAAAATGCGGATATATCCCCCACCGCCGCGCTTACTTTCAACTAAGTAGCCACGCTCTGCTGTAAATCTAGTATTAATAACATAATTTATTTGTGATGGTACACATTGAAATTTATCCGCCAGCTCGCTTCGTTTAATTTCAATATGCCCTTGCCCTTGTAATTCGATAATTTGTTTTAAATAACCTTCAATGATGTCAGAGATATTTCTCAATTTATACCTCACCCCAGTTCAACTACTGACTTTGACTATCTTTGACTATATTATACAGAACGAAAAAAACGAAAAGCAATTAAAAAGCCCATATACTTTATTAAGAAAGGAAATAAAAAAATCGGCAAAATCTCTTTTAAGATTTTACCGATTTTACAAAAATTATACCCATCGTCCTACAATTGGGTAGTTCCAAGGTGTTTCATTAATTGCTTTAATAATACCGATGATAGGAACAACAATACCCATGATGGAGAAAATCATTAAAAATGGAATGCCAATTAGCACAATGATTAATGCCGCCGAAATCGCGACTAACAACCACATAACTCCTTGGAATAACAGGGCTTGGATAGATAACCTCTTTACTTCTTCTTCTGTAGAGATTAAGAAAATAAATAGTGGCACTAACAAAGGAGCAAAAAAAGCACTTGCATGCAGGATTACCTTCAACCATTTAGATTCCATTTATATCAATCCTTTTTATTAATTTATTTATAGTACATATACGGTTAGCTTATGAAAAAGTTTCAAAATAAAAGCCACCATTGTCTGGTGACTAGTATGGACCACGATCTTCTGGTCGATCCTCATCAGGCTGAGGGAATAGAAAATACGAAATAATCGCTGTGAAAATGGTTGCACTCACTAGAATTAAAAACTTATGTAGTGAAGGTACATCAGGAAATCGATTAAATAACATCATTGTAGATGTTACAGCTACCACAATTGTTAAAGGAATCACATATTTTAAACGCTTTTTATAAAACTTCATCGTTAACTCCCTTTGCTTTGAAATAATAGTCAAACCACTTTCATTTTACCGATTATATAAATAAAAAACAAATAGTAGCATATCTGTGTTATTTATGACAAAATATCAAAAGGGAAATTACAAATTTTCTACAAAATAGGTCCATAATTGCATAGAAAACTATAAAATAGGTAGTAGGTATTTATATTTGTATAGAAGAAATGGAGAATGCAATGATTAACTGGTTTACTAAATCAAGCACAACGACAAACGGCAGCTTTTTTGAAACAGAAAAATACATCCAACAAGTTAAGCTAGATGTTACCGATCCTGAAGTAACCAAGCAAATTCAATTATTACATCTTACAGCTACTGATTTAGCTATTCTTAAACAATTACAGCCATTAACCAAAGACACCATTCCCAAGATGGTTGATCAATTTTACGAGGCGATTAGTCAATGTAATAACTTAATGGCCATTATTCAAAGAACTTCACGTATCGATAAGTTAAAGATTACATTGAACAAGCACCTTCAAGATATATTTAACTGTACAATTGATCGTGCATATATTGAAGAACGTAAAGCTATTGCCCATGCACACGTTCGCATCGGACTTCGCTCTAAATGGTATTTAGCGTCGTTTCAATCGCTGATGACGACGTTTATTAACTTTGTCAATGAACTTAAGCTATCTACTAAGGATGCCACTTTAGCGATAAATGCTTTTTCTAAAATCATTAACCTCGAACAGCAATTAGTTATCGAGGCATATGAAAATGAGGAGGAGCGTATTCGCATACAGGCCGAAAATGTCAAACACACTTTAGTCAATACCATCCAAGGCACAGCACATGAGCTTAATGCAATTAGTGCTGAAACAACGGCATCTCTCCAAGCAATTGCCTTACAAACAGATGAGATTGCTGCAGCCACACACCAGGGGCTTGACTTTGTTGCTGAAACTGAAAGTAAATCGAATGTTGGTAAGGAGCATCTAGGTAAACAAACTCAACTAATGAGAGCCATCCTAGATCGTGTGGATGAATTAGAATCGTCGATGTCTGAATTAAGTGTTTCATCCCAAAAAATATCCGACATTGTCGGACTCGTCACAAGCATTGCAGATCAAACAAATTTACTTGCCTTGAATGCATCAATTGAAGCAGCACGTGCGGGTGAACACGGAAAAGGATTTGCAGTTGTGGCAGATGAGGTTCGCAAATTAGCGGAGGAAACAAAAAATGCGGTTCACAACGTCTCCCTACTGATTAAAGAAACTGAAAGTAATATTACGCAGATGGCTAGCTCCGTTAACAGCGTGGATTCACAAGTACAGGTGAGCGTTGAAACGCAACAAGAACTAACCTCTTCATTTAATTCCATTGCAGAGGCCGTATCGGGTATTCGGGAGCAATATATAAGCACTTCGGAGGATATTGATACCATTTCAAATTTAATTACAGAATTAACACATGGGGCAAAACAAGTTTCATCCTCCTCAGATTCTTTAATAGAGGTTGTCGATGAATTAACAAAAGAATAAAAAACTGGTCGTACAGGGCAGCAGGAATAGCCTTGTACGACCTATAAAATTAATGCGATAATTCTCGCTTCATTTTACGATATTCACGACGCATTGGGCCTGTTTCAAAAAGGCGACGTTCCCTATCTGTTTCAGGATAAATCCCCGGAATCTCACGAGGTTTTCCACTTTCATCAATAGCTACCATTGTAACAAAGGATTCCGTTGTTAAACGCTCTGTTCCTGTTTTAACATCCCGACATACGACGCGAACATATACTTCCATTGAGGTACGGCCGGTACACGTTACAATAGACTCTAGCTCCAATACATCTCCGGCAAAGGCTGATGAGACAAAATCTACTGAATCAATAGAGGCCGTCACTACCTCTCCTTGCGAATGCTTCATCGCAGCTAATGCGGCAATTTCATCTATATACCATAGCACTTGTCCACCAAAGATGGATTTATGATGATTCGTTTGAGACGGTAAAATTAATCGCGTTTGGTGTGTGCGTGAAAAGCTCATTGGCACGGTATTCCCCATTGTTTAGCACTCCCTAAAAGATGATACATTTACTGTATCACCTTAAAAACCTTCATTTCAAATCTTTCACTGAAATAAGCAAAACCATTGCAAACTTCATGAGAATATTGTTTTAATCGTAATAAATTTTAAATCGGTCATTTCATCAATTGCGTATTGAATACCTTCTTTTCCATAACCACTCATTTTCACGCCTCCATAAGGCATATTATCTGTACGGAACGTAGGGATATCGTTAATAACAATTGCTCCCGCTTCTACTAACTCCGCCGCCTTCATGGCATCTGTTAACACATTTGTATAAATTCCAGCGTTCAGCCCTAGCTCCGATGCATTCACGAGCTCGATTGCCTCATCTAGTGTTTCATACGGAATTATAGAAACGATTGGTGCAAATGTTTCTTCACAAACAACCTTCATATCCGCGCGAACATTTGTCATGACAGTAGGTGAGCATGTTCTATCCGTAAATTCAGCCCCCGTAGCTACAACTGCGCCTTGTGCTTTCGCTTCTTCAATCCATGCTTTTATACGTGCCACCTCATTCGGATGAATCATAGCACTTACATCTGTTGCAGGATGAAGTGGATCTCCTATTTGGAGCTTTTTTGCTTGCTCAACAAAAGCAGCTGTGAACTTATTATAAATCGATTTTTGTACATAAATACGCTGAAGAGAAATACAAACCTGTCCTGCAAAGCCAAAAGCACCTCCAACGGCGCGAGCAACAATCTTTTCAATTGGTGTCGATGGCTCCACAATAAGCGCTGCATTGGAGCCTAGCTCTAGTGTAATTTTACGTAGGCCGACCTTTTCCTTTAGCTTTAAGCCGACAGCACCACTTCCTGTAAACGTTACTTTTTTTACGAGTGGATGCGTGACAAGCATATCACTTAGCTCACTACCTGAGCCTGTTACAATTTGCAGAACACCAGCTGGCAAGCCTGCTTCTTTAAAGATTTCTGCCATAGCTAATGCACTCAGTGGTGTTTGTGTTGCAGGCTTTAACACCACACTATTGCCAACCGCAAAAGCCGGACCAAGTTTGTGTGCAACTAAATTGAACGGAAAATTAAATGGTGTTATTGCCGATACTACGCCTAGCGGTACACGTTTTGTGTAGCCAATCCGATCTGTTACACCCGGTGCAGCATCCATCGGTACCGTCTCACCCGTCGACCCCTTAGCAGCTTCTGCTGAAAATTGATACGTTGCAATTGTTCGATCGAGCTCTATTAATCCAGCGGAAATCGGCTTTGCTGCCTCATGGGCTAGTATCTCTGCAAGCTCCTGTTTACGAGCACGCATAATATCTACTACTTTATATAAAATTTCTGCCCGATCGTATGCTGTTGTCCCTTTAAATGTTTGAAAAGCCTGATGTGCACCTATTATTGCCCGCTCCACATCCGACTTATTAGCCTTGGCTACTTTTGCAAGGATTTCCCCTGAAAAAGGCGATTGTAGATCGTACGTATTCTCTGTACTTTCCCATTGTCCGTTAATCCATAACCGGGTTTCCTTCATTATTAATTGCACCTCCAACAATGTTCACTACGTAAACTGTAATGTTTATTGAAATGGTAGCGCATCTACAAATTAAAATCCACGTTAAATATCTCACCGATTCCATTAGAAATAGCCGATGGGAAGCAAACAAAAAATTCACTAAACTCGAGAAGCTCCTGCCATCTACTATATTTGCTAACATCGATGACTTCTTGTACCGCCCCATAATCCTTTACTAGCTTTTGAATTGCAACGACTAACGCTAACTCCTCTACACCCTTAAACATTTTTAATGAAGTTAATCCCTTATGTAAATCAATAATATTCTCGATAAACTGTGTATCGGTCGCTGTTAACGCTAAAATCCCGATAAACGGATAATGTAGTTTTTTCACTTTGACGTCTCGTTGCTCTAGCTCATCCTTTAGCTTCGCCACATATAACGCAAACTGTTCTTCATACTGTGCGCTATACAACGTCATAAGCTGTGTTAAGGATTGCAACGTATCGCCCATTTTAAAGTCTAATTCTTTTAGTCGAATATAGTATTCATGCATCGTTTTCGCCCGTATATGTACATCATCTTCATTTCCAGCTGTTAGCAAAATAGCATAAGGAAAATCACTTTTCGTCGTTAAAATCGGGTGGTGCTTATTCATCGCTCTATGTAATGCCAATGCCCGTACTGCATGGGCCGTATCCTCTACAAATAACGCGCTCACCACTCGGTACGGGGAACGAGCAAATTTGCATTCTTGTAGGAGTGCATCATTCTTTTTAAGCCTTAAAATTTCCTCCTCTACATTCCCGTTTAATAATAAGTGAGCAGCCAGCTTTAATTGCATTCCCGCTTGGCCTCCAAATGTACGGAAAATACTCAAAAATGATTCGCCTTGCTCAATTCTATCAACAACTTCTTGATGACGAACTCCACTGTACACAGCCCCAGCAAACGTATATTGCGCTGCCATGGAAACGACTACACGTAGGTCCGGAGCGCCTCCTGTATAATTAAAAACTTTCCTATAGTTCAATTCTAGTTGACGTATAAAGTCCACATACATTTCCACCACTCCTTTCCATTAAATACGTTTTACCCCATCTTAACGTTTCATCTGAAAATAAAAAAACTTTGCGCCATACGAACTTGGCGCAAAGGTATAACGTTCTTATGAAAGCTCGGCTAATTCCTCTTTCGTAAAAGCACGCGATCTTGTTAAAAATCGCTTACCTTCTACTCCTTCTAAGGAAAACATGCCGCCTCTTCCGTCCACTACATCAATGATAAGCTGCGTATGCTTCCAATAGTCAAATTGATTCTTATGCATATAAAACGGACATTCACCAATTTCACCCAGTAATACATCCTGTGTTCCTATAAGAAGGTCGCCCTGCTCATAGCACATTGGCGATGATCCATCACAGCAGCCCCCAGATTGGTGAAACATAATCGCGCCGTGCCGTTCCTTTAGTAACTCGATTAATGCCAGTGCAGCTTCCGTCGCAATGACTCGCTGTAGCACACGAGCACCTCCTATCGTTTAGAAGAACCCTAGCTTATTTGGATTGTAGCTCACTAATAAGTTTTTCGTTTGTTGATAATGACTTAACATCATCTTATGATTTTCTCGGCCTACACCTGACATTTTGTAGCCGCCAAATGCAGCATGTGCTGGGTATTGGTGATAGCAGTTTGTCCACACACGCCCAGCTTGAATCTCACGTCCAAAGCGATACGCCGTATTAATATCACGTGTCCAAATACCAGAGCCTAGGCCGTATAATGTATCATTTGCAATTTCCAGAGCCTCTTCCTTCGTTTTAAACGTAGTTACAGCAACAACTGGTCCAAAAATCTCTTCTTGGAAAATACGCATTTTATTATTTCCTTTAAATACTGTAGGCTTAATATAGAAACCGTTTGTAAAATCGCCCTCTAGCTCATTACGATCGCCACCGATTAACACTTCTGCGCCTTCCTGTTTTCCTATATCCAAATAAGATAGAATTTTCTCCATCTGCTCTGAGGATGCTTGAGCACCCATCATCGTATTCGGATCTAGTGGATTTCCTGTTTGAATCGCCTCTACTCGCTGTAAAACACGCTCCATAAATTTATCGTAAATAGATTCCTGAATAAGCGCACGGGATGGACAAGTACATACTTCACCTTGATTTAGTGCAAACAGAACAAAACCTTCTACAGCTTTATCTAAAAATTCATCGTCTTGATCCATAATATCTTCAAAGAAAATATTTGGTGATTTCCCACCTAACTCTAGTGTAACTGGAATAAGGTTTTGAGATGCATATTGCATAATTAAACGGCCTGTTGTTGTTTCACCAGTGAAGGCAATCTTACCAATACGCTGACTTTGCGCAAGGGGCTTCCCTGCCTCTAAGCCGAAACCATTTACAATATTGAGTACACCCGGAGGTAATAAATCTTCAATTAATTCTACTAACACCATGATTGAAACTGGCGTTTGTTCCGCTGGTTTTAGCACAACACAGTTTCCTGCAGCCAGTGCTGGTGCTAGCTTCCAAACGGCCATCAGTAAAGGGAAGTTCCACGGGATGATTTGTCCCACAACACCAATCGGCTCATGGAAATGGTATGCCACTGTATCATTATCAATTTGACTCAGGTTTCCTTCTTGAGCACGGATTGCACCTGCAAAATAGCGGAAGTGATCGATTGCCAGTGGTAAATCAGCATTTAATGTTTCACGTACAGCTTTACCGTTGTCCCAAGTTTCCGCCACAGCTAACACTTCTAAGTTTTCCTCTATGCGATTAGCAATCTTTAATAAAATATTGCTTCGCTCAGTAGCTGATGTTGCACCCCAGGCATCCTTCGCTTCATGTGCTGCATCTAATGCTAGTTCGATATCTTCTTCCGTAGAGCGTGCTGCTTGTGTAAATACTTTTCCAGTGACGGGTGAAATATTATCAAAATATTGCCCTTTTACCGGTGGTGTCCATTTACCTCCGATATAGTTGTCGTAACGTTCCTTGAAATTTACAACTGCGCCTTCTGTGTTTGGAAATGCATAAACCATTGAAAATTCTCCCCTTTACATTTTTATTCCATACCTTTTTCTGAACACATCTGGCAATCAACACAAATGTGTAAGAAAAAGGTATTACAACCATAATATTATCAGAAAACAGAAACATTATCGATACAAAACTATCTTTTTTCTGAATTTATAGAATTCAATGAATCTAGTTATTATAGAAACTCTAAATTGTATTGATATTTTTTATGATGATGAATATGCCTGGTATTTCATTATTATGTTTATTATCTAATAGAGGTTTATATGACAATGAAAAATAACACTATTTAGGTTTTTAACCCACCCTATCAACTTATGCTTTATACATGTTCAATTATGCGAAGAGTTAGGGCATTTTCAGAACATATTGGTTAAAATTTATTAGTAATTTACAAGGTCTACTTCTTTTAACAGTGGTCCATCATGTATACTGAAACTATTGTTAAAGAAGGTGAAAAAATATGCGTATAAATAAATTTTTAAGTGAGGCTGGCATCGTATCGCGAAGAGGTGCAGATAAATGGATTGAGGATGGCCATGTGACGATTAACGGTGTGCTAGCTACTGTAGGTAGTAAAGTAACAGAGGGCGACTCGGTTTGTGTAGATGGCAAGCCTGTTCAAAAAGAGGAGCAGCTTGTGTATATTGCACTGAATAAACCGGTCGGCATTACGAGTACAACGGAACGTCATATTAAAGGAAATGTTGTGGACTTTGTCAATCATCCGCTACGTATTTTTCATATTGGCCGACTTGATAAAGATTCTGAAGGACTGTTACTGCTGACGAATGATGGTGATATCGTCAATGAGATACTACGGGCGGAACACCATCATGAGAAGGAATATGTTGTACAAGTCGATAAACCTATTACCGAGACATTCCTACGAAACATGGCAGCTGGCGTTGAAATATTAGATACAAAAACACTACCATGCCGAGTTGAAAAGGTATCCAATACCGTATTCAAAATTATTTTAGAGCAGGGACTGAATCGCCAAATTCGCCGCATGTGTTCAGCACTAGGCTATTCTGTACGTCGGCTTCAACGTATTCGTATAATGAATATTCACTTAGGCAATTTAAAGGTTGGACAATGGCGAGATTTAACTGAAAAAGAACGATCAGAGCTATTTCAATTACTACACTATAAACAGTAGCATTCATTAAAGGGGATGAGTTTGTATGCTGACAGTTGAACCTACCGAACTTTTAACAGGCGCTCGTATTAGCGGCGACTACTGGGACATTGATGAGCTTTTAACCGCCATTTATCAAGTAACAGGAGATGAAAATCGATATTACGACTTCCAGGGAGCACGCAATCGAATTCTAGGCGTATGTTTAGAATTACGGCATGCGATGAAGGGGGAGCGTAATGTCGAGTTCATTACGAACGGTATACATAAAGGTCTTGAAATTGAGAAAAAAATAATTGCACCACAAAAAAATGTTTACTTCTCAGTTGAAGTTCTACTACCAGAGTTAATTTTTACGGCCATTGCTTTAAATGATTTTATTCGCTTGCATCAGGAAATGATCGATAATTCAGATTGGAATATTAGTATTGCCGTCATTAGACGTTTTCAAGCATTGATCGCTGATAGTTTAAAAGAATTAATTGATGAGGAGCATTATAACGTCTTCATTCAAATGCTGCACTCCAAGCAACCTGCGTATTTCCGCTATGCTACACAGTACGTAGATGTCCTTAATCTGGAGTATCTTGCGCTGTCAAAAGAGGAGCGTGAAAGTCATATTGCTGCTTTCGCCATCCGCTTATTAATTGAAGATGAAAATTATGCGGCATTAAAAGATCAGCTCCTTAGTGCAGCCAAAGTAACAAAAAATTCATTGCATGAACTTGAAATCACTCTTAAATATCCTGAAACGATTGATTGGTAAGAAAAGTACAAGCGGCCCTGTTTTCTTAGAAACAACAGCCCTATCTCTGAAATTCCTCAAAGATAGGGCTGTTTTTTAGTCTAATATTTCATATGCCATTTTACGAATGACTGCTTCGTGCTGTGGATACTGAGCAATCAATTCTTCCTGTGTAAACAATTCAAAATCCGCATAATCAAAGCCAGGTGAAACCATACAGCCTACTAAGCTGAATGTATGTGCTTCATCAACTGATGAACCAAAAATAGCATTTTTCGGTACAACGATTTGCGGAGCTTCGCCATTTTCAATATTTAAACCAAGCTTTTTCGCTTCATATGTGCCATCCTCGTAAATAATATGCACAGTGAGCGGGCTACCTGCATGATAGTACCAAAGCTCATCCGATTTTAAACGGTGCAAATGCGAGATATCTTGTGAACGAAGTAAAAAATAGATGCTCGTATAACCCGGTCGCGCGCCTTGTGCTGTTTCCACCTGTTCTTCGCCTGTAAACGTGGAAGCATAGTAGCCACCTTCCTTATGAGCAATTAAGTTTAAGTTCTCAATATAGTATTGTGCTGAAAATTTCATGATGTCCACTCCTTTATACTACACAATAACAAAATACGCCCCGCCTGAAAATAAGATTGATTACAAACCACCTAAATAAGCAGCTCGTACCTCTTCACTTTCCTGTAATTCTTTAGCTGTACCCGACAATACGATATTCCCTGTTTCTAGTACATACGCTCGATCCGCTACAGATAAAGCCATATTGGCATTTTGCTCTACTAGCAGTACCGTTACACCTTCTTTATTAACGGTTTCGATAATATTAAAAATGTTTTTTACCATTAATGGTGCTAAACCCATTGACGGCTCATCCATTAAAATAAGCTTTGGCTTTGCCATGAGTGCACGCCCCATTGCCAACATTTGCTGTTCTCCACCTGATAACGTACCGGAGATTTGCTTCCTACGCTCGTGCAGACGTGGAAATAATTCATACACATGAGCCATATCCTTTTTTATACCATCCCGATCCTTACGTAAGTAGGCGCCAAGATCTAAATTCTCTTCTACCGTCATATTAGCAAAAACACGACGCCCTTCCGGAACATGGGAAATACCTACTTTCACAATAGATTGTGCCGGCTTTCCATCAATGGCTGCTCCTAAATATTCAATAGAGCCCCGCTTTGGCTTCAGCAGACCTGACAATGTTTTCAATAATGTACTTTTCCCTGCACCATTTGCTCCGATTAAAGTAACAATCTCACCTTCATTTACCTCTAAGGAGATGCCACGCAATGCTTGAATATTGCCATAATATACATCGATATCATTTACCTTTAGCATATTATTCCGTAACCTCCTCACCTAAATACGCTTCGATGACAACCGGATTCGAACGAATTTCTTCTGGTGTACCCTCTGCAATTAATTGTCCATGATCTAGCACGTAGATTCGCTCACAAATCCCCATTACTAAATGCATATCATGCTCGATTAATAGAATGGTCAATCCAAACTCCTTACGAATGAATGCAATTAATTCCATTAAAGCTTGTGTCTCCTGTGGGTTCATCCCAGCTGCCGGTTCATCTAACAACAATAGCTGTGGACCCGCAGCAAGTGCACGTGCAATTTCTAATCGACGTTGCATTCCGTAAGGCAAATTTTTCGCTAGCTCATCCTTGTAGCCATCTAACTCAAAAATTTTTAGAAATTCTAATGATTCCTTTTCCATCTTTTCCTCACCAGAGAAATGCTTTGGTAAGCGGAAAATGGAGGATAATATGTTATGGTTGGCTAAAGAATGATTTGCTACTTTTACATTATCTAGCACCGACAGCTCTTTAAATAGACGAATATTTTGAAACGTACGACTGATTCCACCGCGCGTTACCTTATACGGATCTAATCCTGCAATCGATTTTCCATTAAATATAATCGATCCTTCTGTAGGTGCATAAACACCCGTTAGCATATTGAACGTGGTCGTTTTCCCCGCGCCATTCGGACCAATTAGACCAATTAATTCGCCTTTATTTATATATATATCAACCTTTTGAACAGCCTTTAGCCCACCGAATGTAATACCTAAATTTTCGACCTGAAGAAGTGTACTCATATCTTCGTACCTCCTTTTTTACCAAACTTCAAATAATCTGTGATTTCTTTTGTTCCCATTAACCCTTTAGGACGATAGAGCATCACAAGGATTAAAACTAACGAATAAATGATCATCCGTGTTTCTGAGAATTCCTGTAAATAATTCGATACAAGTGTTAAGAAAATTGCGGCAATTACAGATCCAGATAAACTACCTAGCCCACCAAGTACAACAAAAATTAAAATATCAAAAGACTTTAAGAAGTTGAAGGTTGTTGGTAGTAAAATATAGAAATTATGTGCGTAAATTGCGCCTGCCACCCCTGCAAATAAGGAACCAATTACGAACGCAGCTACTTTATAGTACGTCGTGTTAATCCCCATTGCATCTGCAGCAATTTCATCCTCACGTATAGAAATACACGCTCTACCGTGGCGGGATTTCGTAAAATTCGCAATGACTAAAATAGTGATAACTACACAAAGGAATGCATATGTCCAAGTGGATTGGTGTGTAACCTGCATCCCTGACGCGCCACCCACATAATCCATGTTTAAGAAGAAAATACGAATAATTTCTGCAAAACCGAGTGTTGCGATTGCTAAATAGTCGCCCTTTAAACGTAGCGTTGGAATTCCAACAAGTAACCCTACTAAAGCTGCTACAACTGCACCAATAATAATTGCCGTAACAAACGGCAACTCAAACTTCATCGTACAAATCCCTGAAACATAAGCACCAACCGCTAAGAAGCCTGCATGTCCAATCGAGAACTGACCGGTAACACCGATAATTAAATGCAAACTGACAGCTAGCATTATATTAATACACATCGTAATTAATAAATTTTGATACGTATAATTAATCGTACCTGTATTAATTAAAACTTGCACGACGGCATAGATTACTAGCGCTAAGATTATATAGCCCCAAAAAACTTTAGACTTCTTCATGTCGCCCACCTACACTTTCTCACGAGTATTTTTACCAAAAATACCCGCTGGTCGTAAAATTAAAATTAAAATCAATATTACGAAGGCTGCTGCATCTCGCCATAAGGAATAGCCAAGGGCACTAACAACTGTTTCCACTACGCCAAGGATCATTCCGCCAACCATTGCACCTGGAATGCTTCCAATACCACCAAGTACTGCTGCAACGAATGCCTTCAAGCCAGGTAAGATACCCATTAATGGTTCAATTCGATTGTAATATATCCCAAAAATTACACCTGCCGCTCCTGCTAAGGCTGAACCGATTGCAAATGTTGCCGAAATTGTATTATCAACGTTAATCCCCATTAAACGTGCCGCATCTGCATCGTGAGATACCGCCCGCATCGCCTTCCCGATTTTTGTTTTATGAACAATAAATTGCAGAATAACCATTAAGATGATTGAAATCACTAAAACTAAAATCGCCTTCGTACTAATTTGTACACCGAAAACATCAAATGATTTTATTTTAAAAACCTCTGGATATGCCTCTGTCGAAGCACCACGGAAGAAAATCACTGTGTATTCTATTAACAACGAAACCCCAATAGCTGTAATTAAAGCCGCAATTCGTGTTGCATTCCGAAGACGCTTATACGCAACCCTTTCAATAATGACTCCAATGACTGCACAAAGCACCATAGCTAATAATAGAGCTGGTATAAAATGCATTTCCCAACGGACAATTGCAAAAAATCCGATGAAGGCACCTAGCATAAATACATCCCCATGGGCGAAGTTAATAAGCTTAATAATTCCGTAAACCATCGTATAGCCAAGAGCGATTAGCGCATAGATACTTCCAACTGAAATACCGTTCACAAGCTGCTGTAACCATTCCATAAAAATTCACTCCCCTATTTTACTTCTTTTAACTAGTGTAAAAAAGTATTCCTAAAAACGGGAAAAAGGAGGGCATGATTCACCCCTCCTTTTCATTCATCGATTAAGGATTTACTTTAGAGTTGAACTCTTGTTTGCCATCTACAAATTCTAAAACTGTTGCAGATTTTACTGGATTATGATTTTTATCAACTGTGAATGTACCTGTAACTAAGCTTAAATCTTTTGTTGCTGCTAAAGCTTTTTGAATTGCTTCACCCGTAATATCACCATCTACACGCTCAATAGCATCTTTTAAGAAGTAAATAGAGTCATACCCTAATGCATGGAATGCGTTTGGTGCTTCGCCATATTCCTTCTCAAATGAGCCTACGAAATCTTGAATTTTTTGGTCTGGATCAGCTGACGAGTAGTGATTTGTAATAAATGTATTGTTTAATGCATCTGCTCCAGCTAATGTTACTAATTTTGGTGAATCCCAGCCATCAGCTCCCATTAAAGGAACATCTATACCGATTTCTCGCGCTTGCTTAACAATTAAGCCAACTTCCTCATAGTATCCTGGAATAAATACAAAGTCGGGATTTTCTCCCTTAATATTCGTTAATGTAGAATTGAAATCAACGTCTTTAGCTACATACGCCTCTTCAATGACTACCTTGCCACCATTTTTTTCGATTTGCTCTTTAAATGCTGCCGCTAACCCTTTTGCATAGTCAGATGAACTATCCGCATAGATGGCTACATTTTTTGCTTTCAGTGTTTCCGTAGCAAAGTTGGCCGCAACAATTCCTTGGAATGGATCGATGAAGCATGTACGGAATGCATAATCATTAACCTTCCCGTCCTTATCCACTGTAATGTTTTCAGCTGTACCTGAACCTGTTACGATCGGCACCTTCTGTTGGTTCGCAATTTGTACCGTTGCATTTGTATTACCAGAAGTCGCTGGAGCTAACATCGCAACTACCTTTTCTTGTTCAGCTAGACGTAAAGCGACTGATGTTGCCTCACCACTATCTGATTTATTATCAACAGCAACATAATTAATTTTCTTTCCGTCAATACCGCCTGCATCGTTAATCTCTTTAATTGCTAACTTCGCTCCATCATTAATAGATGAACCATACGTTGCTACTTGTCCAGATAGTTCAAGGTTCCCCCCGATTTTAATTTCGCCCCCGCCATCTGAAGAGCTTCCTTTGTCATCTGAACCACATCCTGCTAACACCCCTGTTATTAATGCGGAAGCTAAAAAGATTGAACCAAACTTTTTCATTTTTGCATGCTTCATAAACATACCATCCCCCAAATTCAACTTTTTAAAATATTAGATATTTCTGATAATTATACAAAATATAATTCTATTTAACAACAAATATTTAAATATTCTAAATTTATAATTTTATTTGGCAATAAAGCAATCCGTTTAGTATTTTAAAGTAAACACACAGATTCGTTCGTATAAATTTTGATGGCCAGCTAGCCTTACCTCCTTCAATAAATCAAAGGCTGTTTCATTTAGTAAATACGACATATATTCTGGTGAGGGATAATAAAAGAGTAAATGTATTTCCCTCGGATGCTGCTCATATGACAAATAAATATTGTTAAGCACTCTTTGAAAAATTTGTACGGAAAACGGATTAAAAAAGAAAAATACATTATCCTCTTTTTGTACCTCATACTTTTCAGCAAGCATATTTAAAAAGGTAATGGGAATCGAACGTTTCCTAGCCCCCTGTAAATACAACGTACGATTGTTCTCCGCCTCAAGAAAAAACTTCGGATCCATTTCAATACCGACTGTAGGAATCTCAAATTTATGATGAATATAAATAGGGACCCTTCCTTTACCACTCCCAAAATCAATTATTTTTGCTTGTGTTGGTAATTCATACTGCTCAAAAAGCTGCTCCAGCGCCTCATATGGCGTCGGTTCATAGCGATGATAATGTGTGGATTTCGGATATCCAAACTGAAATCCTGCTGTTTGAATATTTAATAGCCGCTCAAATTGCTTTTCATTCATACTTTTCCTCTTTTCTTAATCAATCCGAAGCTTTCGATAACCATCTTACTTAAGACAATATGATAGAATTCGTTGAAATATTGATAAACTACTTTATACCATAAAAAAGACAATCCGAATAATTCAGATTGCCTCCTAAACTTTAATTATACCACTGCACTCTCTACCCGCTGCGACATTGATTTTACTAGCGCCTCAACTGTTTGAGGAACAAATTTTTCTAGCACCGGATTAATCATGGAAGCCAAAAAACCACCAGCTTTCATCGTGAGCTCACCGTTAAGCTTATATTGGTAATCCCCATCTTTTACCATTTCAAAATAGCCACTTCCGTTAATATTGTCAGATAGCCCTTCTAAATTAAAGCTGATCTTTTGGTTTTCGAATGTTTCCTTGACGTTCAACTGTAGTTTTACAGCTTTTTCAATAATACCGAAATCCCCTTTAAACACCCAGATCATTTCTTCTGCAGTTTTTATCTCATGGTGTAAATAACCTGGAATTAACGTAGCCCAAGCCTCTTTATTTTCAATAAAACCCCATAATACCTCTTCATTTACTCTAACAATTTCTGTATGAACACTGCTCGCCATTAATAGCACCCCTTAAAAATGAATGATAATTCAACTTTAGCAAAACAGTACCTAATTTACAATTTTTATTCACAACCGAGAAAATATTAACAAATTAAAGGTAGAGCGTTTCACAATATGAACCGTTAGCTATGGTCCATTAGTTCAACAAATTTCTTCGTAGCTCTCGAAAGTGGCACGGATTGCAAATAACAAATACCAATACTCCTTTTCGGAATCGGTTCCTCTAGCTGAATTTCATGTACAATGCCTTTTTGTAAATAATCCGTTGAAAACTCCTTTGTCACACAAGCAATTCCTAAATTAATTTTTGCAAATTCGAGGAGCAAGTCATGTGAACCGAGCTCAAATTCTGGCGAGATCGGATAGCCCCTTTCTGTTAAATAGCTTTCTACATAATTTCGCGAATTTGCGTTTTTTTCTAAAAAAATGAGGGGCATTTTCATCAAAAATTCTAGACTTATCGGATGACGTGTCATATTAGCATATTTTTCTCCGCACACAAAAATATCCTGTACATCCTTACAGGGCAAGACGTGTAGCTGCTCATCGTGCACAGGTAAATTACATATGCCCACATCCGCCTCACCAGCTTTTATAAAAGCTACAATTTGACTTGTTGTTCCATTTAACACCTTTAGTTTTATGCTTGGATATTTTGTATAAAAAGCTTCTAAATATGGCAGTAAGAAATAGCGTGATATTGTATCTCCAACGCCAATACGTAGCTCCCCTGTCGTTAAATTTTGAAATTCTAGAATTTTTTCTTCCCCGACCTCTAAGATTCCAAGAGCAGACTTTACGTAATCATGTAATAGTTTCCCTTCATTTGTCAGAGTCACTCCCTTTGGCGTACGATAAAACAAATGAGTACCGAGCTCTTTTTCAAGCTGCATAATCGCCTGACTAATTGCAGGTTGTGTCATATATAGTGCTTTTGCCGCATCAGAAAAGCTATTATTTTGACAAACGATATTGAAAATACGGTATAAATCTAATTTACCTATCATATAAGCTCTCCTTATATATGCTATTAAAAATATTAACTTTACTTATACCATGTAACAAAGGTATATTACAACTTGTGTTTATTCATAATTAATTAATTGATATAGATTAGAGGAGCGATTATTTTGGAACGTGTAGTAGGTACAGTAGTAAGAGGACTTCGTGGGCCGATCATTAATGAAGGTGACAACATCGAACAAATCGTTGTTGATACAGTATTAAATGCTGCAAAAATAGAAGGTTATACTATTGAAGATCGTGACATCGTAACAATTACAGAATCTGTTGTGGCGCGTGCACAAGGTAACTATGCAACAATTGATCATATCGCCCAAGATGTAGCTGCAAAATTTGGCGATGATACAGTTGGTGTTATTTTCCCAATTCTTTCTCGAAATCGTTTTGCAAACTGCTTACGTGGGATTGCAAAAGGCGTTAAAAAAGTAGTGTTAATGCTAAGCTACCCGTCTGATGAAGTGGGTAATCACTTAGTAGATATTGATGAACTTGACGTAAAAGGCGTTAACCCATGGACAGATACGTTATCAGAGGCTGAATTCCGTGCGCATTTTGGCTATAAAAAACATACATTTACAGGTGTAGATTATATCGAATATTATAAAGAATTAATTGAAGCTGAAGGGGCTGCATGTGAAGTTATCTTCTCTAACAACCCAAAAACAATTTTAGACTATACAAAGAGTGTTTTAGCTTGTGATATTCATTCACGTTTCCGTACAAAACGTATTTTAGAAAATAACGGAGCGGAAAAAGTGTACAGCTTAGACAACATTTTATCCTCTTCGATTAACGGCTCTGGCTATAACGAAGCTTATGGTTTACTTGGTTCAAATAAAGCAACAGAGGAAAGTGTAAAGCTATTCCCTCACACATGCCAGCCAATCGTCGATAACATTCAAGAAAAAATTAAAGAGGCAACAGGGAAAACAGTAGAAGTAATGGTCTACGGTGATGGTGCATTTAAAGATCCTGTAGGGAAAATTTGGGAGCTAGCAGATCCTGTTGTATCTCCTGCATATACTGCTGGTCTTGATGGTACACCTAATGAAGTGAAATTAAAGTATTTAGCTGACAATAACTTTGCTGACCTACGTGGAGACGAGCTAAAATCAGCAATTTCTGACTACATTAAAAATAAAGAGGAAGACCTTGTTGGGGCAATGGAAGCTCAAGGGACGACACCTCGTAAATTAACAGACTTAATCGGATCACTTTCAGATTTAACTTCTGGATCTGGTGATAAAGGGACGCCGATGATTTATATCCAAGGCTACTTTGACAACTACACAAAATAATTTTTTAAGCGGCTGGGACAAAACCCGAAAACACCATTTTTCTCAATGAGAAAAATGGTGTTTTCTTAGTATGGAGAAATTTGATTTCCGTTCCGGGGACGCTTTCCGGGGGCACGGCCTGAGCCTGTAGTCTCAGGCGTCGTGCGACTGTCGCTATGCTTTCGTCGCAATAAACATTGCTGTTCCCCCAGGAAGCTCTGCTCCTGCCGCTACGCTTACGTCGCACAAAATATTGCTCTGTAGCGAAAGGCGCAGCCGACAGCTACTCTCGCCCCTTCTCTACAATCAATTTATGAAGTAGCAAATTCTTAATATAGGTGTTCCTTGATTTCTATAAAATCTTTACTTATGTCCCAGCCTCTTCATTATTTTCGAATCAAGGCAATGGTTTTCCTTTTTTTAAGAGACTAATTTATTTTTCCTTACTTCGATAGGCCTTTGCAAGATGCCCCTATTATATTTATATTTCGCAGGGTGAATCTTATAGCTAATATTACTTATGATTGGGTTGCTTCATAATTAAATTGCCATTCTACACCGAACTTATCCGTTAAACTGCCGTAGCATTTACTCCAAAACGTTTCCTGCAGCTCCATCCTAACAGTTCCACCTTCTTTTAGTGCATCGAAGGACTTTCGTATACGCCCTTCGTCACCTGTAACAACAGCAAGTGCCAAGTTATTACCAACAGTAAAAGGTGCGCCCGGGAAGTTATCAGAGAACAGCACATCGCCCCCTAAAATATTCATACGTGCATGCATCACTAAGTCTTTTGCTTCCTCTGGCAGCACATACTCTGAACTTTGTGGTATTTCTCCAAAAGTCATAATTTGTGGCTTATCAGCTCCAAAGGCTTCTGCATAAAACTCTATTGCCTCTTTACAATTTCCGTTAAATACTAGATACATATGAATCCCCATTACACACACACTCCTATTCTGTTTGAAATTAAAAGTAACAACCTCTTCACAAGTAGAGTACCCTATCTAACTTAAAAGGAATCCTGATTTATAAAATTTTGTTGTCACTTCAGAATAGGCATTAATTATTAGTCGCTAGCCGACCAAGAGGACCACTTTCATCAATAATATCCTGCAAATCATAGACCGATATCGGGAACATCGGGAAACCGTACACATACGGTGTAATCTCATATAACTGAAAGTAAATAACAATGGTTTTATCAGCCAGATAAAAGTCCTGATCGGGTTTTATTAATGTAAAAGGACTAATAAGCTGTATATCACGATCCTTAATTTGCTCATGAATGATGGCTGAAATTTTTCCAATATAATCACTATCTGGCTTAAACAAATCCTGTAGCGTACAAATCCGCTCTTGTTGCATATCGAATGTTAATGATTTAATGTACGTCATTCCATGGGCAGCATGATAATGATACGTATAATTCGATTGGGATAAGCTTAACACTTGCCGTTGATTATTTTTAATTTCATAAAGTCCAAGCATTTCTTCGACTGCTGTAGGCATATTCCCTATTTGCTCTTTCATCAGCCTCTTTGCTTGCTCGACAATGGCGTGATTTATTTCCATTTGCCATCGCATATTAGACAAACTGAATACTTGAGGATACAAAACCGTTTTTTTCGGTCCCTGCTTCATGAAAAGCGTTGTTATACTTACTGGCAGCATGTGAAACATAGATATGCGCCCCCTACTGTTTTATTTTATTGTATTCATTTGGAAATAGTTTGTGTTCGATTGGGTATTTGTCAAAATTCCATAGGCTAATTCCTATGACGAGGGATAGATTTTCACATAAATTAGTACGGACTACTAATGAAAGAAGGTATGCATCCTGTATCACGATCATTTTAATCATTTTGATGAAAGTAACGAGGCCGCGCAGTTCGCACAGAACTTCCCTCCATTTTTTGAGGGACCAGGCAGTTTCCCAATGGGGCCTCCGCCATTTGGAGGACCGGGTTCGCCTCCGATGGGTCCACCACCATTTGGAGGACCAGGTTCACCTCCAATGGGCCCTCCGCCGTTTGGAGGACCGGGTTCACCTCCGCCAAGTGGAGGCGGTCAGCCAATGCCAATGGGACCACCACCCTCCTTTTCTCCAGCAATGCCAGGGTGGCAAAGTGGCTCAGAGGGCATAAGACGTTGTATTTACCGTAACACCTATATTTGGCTTCGAAATGGAAAAAGCTTCTGGTTCTTCCCGACATTTGTTTCTAGAAATATGGTTATAGGATTCCGCTGGAGACGTTTTGGCTGGACATACAGCACAATTCATAGAAATAATATTCTATCTTTCCAATGCTTCTAGTATAATTCCTGCTACAGAGAGTGAGATGTTCGACTAAAAATCTCACTCTTTTTATTGGTTAACAAACGTGTTAATTAGAAAAATATAAGGAGGGATGAATATGGTGAATTTTAAATGGTTTAGCGGCATGATCACGGGGATAAGTGACTTTAATACAGGGCAAGGAGACAACGGCTGTTATAAATTATTTTCCGTTCAAAATAGAGTCGGTGAGATGGTCAACTTTGTTATTTCCCCTACTACGTATGTACTTGATCAAGTTATGCTAACAGTTGGCGATAGGGTAACTGGGTATTATGACGGTGATGCACCTGTACCTCTAATTTATCCACCACAGTACCGGGCACTCATTATGACTAAAAATAATCCTATGCTAAATGTAAAAGTAGACTTTTTTAATAATCAACTCATCAGTAGTGACGGAGGGCTTAAATTAAACCTTTCTCCACAAACACAAATTGTCCTACCGAACGGGCAAGCATTTACTAACCCTATTACCAACCGGAATTTAATGGTGCTGTATGGACCTACTACTAGAAGTATTCCGGCTCAAACAACGCCATATAAAATTATCGTTTGGTGTAGCTAATTGAAAACGCCATATGCCGGTTCAATTCGGCTATGGCGTTTTTATGCTTATTTATGCTTATTTATGAATCATAAAATATAAAAACCAAACAGCATGCTTTTGCTCATCCATCGCTGCCCGTTCAAACAAGGTCATAATATACGGATCATTCGTATTCCTAGCAACCTTATAATAAAAATTAACTGTTTCTTGTTCATCAATAAAAGCTGCATTAGCACCACTTCGAAATTGTTGTGGAAAAGGCTCTGTAATTTGAGGATACAGCTGCTTTCCAGTAAGGCTCATATAGACGTATAAAAAATGCTGATAATGCTGTATTTCATCTTCCCTAATCTCTAAGATTCTTTTTCTTGTCGTCTCATCTGGTGCAATGTTTGCAAGATGCTCATAAAAACCAATAGCATGATATTCACCATTAATCGCTTTTGTTAGCTCATGAATTATATATTCATTAGCTTCTGGTTGCATAATATTATCCACTTTGTACTATACATCCTTTTTCACAATGTATGAAATAAGGCACTTAAGTGTTCCATCCTTCTTCGGTTTAGTTGGCATATTTACCCTCTCTGCAACATATCATTAATTCGTCTTATTTTTTCATCATGTGATAGGGGGAATTGGATTTGAAATTTTCATACGCTTTTGCCGAAATGGATAATTATTTAAATCAGCATTTATATACACTCACTTGCCATGACATGTTCGAACTAAAAAATGATTTTTATAAAAGCGTCGAATTATTATGTGGTAGTACTGACAATCTAACGGGCATTACAGAGCTGTTAATTTATCGTTTTATGTATCATGCCCTGAACATGACAAATCCAATTATTAATAAATCTGTTCAAAACGGGGATATTCATTTGCTGAATGGTCACCGCTATAACGGAATAAACGGGAGATATCAGGTGCCTGATATTGTTATCGAACAAAATGCAGAAATAAAATACGTGATTTCAATTAAAAATATGTTGTCCTTTACTACACCAACAAAGCACGAAAAAATAAGTTCATTAGTTAAGGAGCTTACGTTTCAAAACGGCCGATTTACGTCTGCCATTCAAGATATATTTAGAATTGAAAATATTCGGCATGGCTTACATAGTCACTTTAATTCCTTAACGATTGTTTTCTCGAAGGCGCCACAGAAATTAGAGCAAGCAAATAAACTAATTGAACAAACATTCGATTGGCATAAATTTTTAATTCTCGAAGACAATAATCGCCCCCTTTTAACCGAAATTATTAATCACCTCCACTTAAATTTAAATAATTCTTTCGTTTAATTAAAAAAGCGCAAACGCCCGAGGGAACAGACCTCGAGCATGCAGCACAATGCCTAGACACTCTTTAAAAAAGTTCCTTGTCGGTCTCTACCAACAAGGAACTTTCATCATTTCGATTATTTTTTAATAAACATTTGTGTCCAGTAGTGACCATCTGCTACATAGCCTACACCAATATGTGTGAAGTCCTTACTTAAAATATTCGCTTTATGCCCTTCACTGTTCATCCATGCCTTTACAACCTCTGCCGCAGATTTTTGACCTTTTGCAATATTTTCTCCTGCTGATTTGTAGTTAATTCCATAGCTTTTCATCATATCAAATGGTGAACCAAATGTTGGACTTGTATGGCTAAAATAGTTTTTAGCACGCATATCCTCAGACTTGTGCTCTGCTACTCTTGCAAGCTCCCAATCACTTTTTAGAGCAGGTAGCCCCACCTTTGCACGTTCTACATTAACTAGTTGAACAACCTCTTGTTCTACATTTGCTTGTTCTTGAGTCGGTATGTTAATTTTTTGCCCCGGATAAATAAGGTTCGGGTTGGCCAAACTTGGATTGGCGTTGATTAATTCTTGTACACCCGTTTGAGTCTTTACCGCAATTTTCCAAAGGGAATCTCCTGATTGAACTGTATATGAATTAGCCGCAAGAGCGGAAATAGGTAATAATAAAGATAGAGATAATACTGAAGCAGTTGCTAGTTTTCCTACTTTTTTAAACATGAAATCAATCCTTCCTGTTTGTTGTACCTCCATCATAAATAGTTTCATAGCCTAATTCATCACTAAATATATGGATGCATTTTTACAGAATCATTACAGGAGGAAAGATAGAATAATAGAATCCTAACAACACGGGATTTCTTCGAGTATACTTAGTAATCCTTTTGCAATGTACTTGTAACAGGAAAACATTACATATAAAATCCGTTGCAATTTACCCGCAATACTTAGCTAACTCTAGTTGAATTACTATAATTTTCATGAATAGTAGGCCTCAGTTTCCTGAACATGAAGACTTCTTCTGATTTTTCTTCTTATACATTTCATTATCTGCACTCATAAATAAGGGATCCATTTGTTGAATGGAACTCTCACTATACGCATAGCCAATCGACATGCATATTTGGAATTCTCTATTAGACTTATTATAAATTTGCACTTCTTTATAGATACTATTAAGTATGACCTCTATTTTACCTGGAGATAGGTGTAAAAAAAGTAGAGCAAACTCATCACCACCAATACGTGCAACATCCGCTTGCTGCCCCACAGTTTGCTTAATAAGCCGCGCACTTTCTTGTATATATACATCTCCCATTTTATGTCCTTGCGTATCATTGATTTGCTTTACATTATCTAAATCACAAATTGCAATGGCAACAGGTGCATCTACCTCTAAATTATAATAATCAAATTGACTTTCAAAATAATCTCGATTATACAAATCAGTTAAACGATCATGTGTAGCCCTATATTCAAGCTTTTGTTGTAGCTCTATTTTACCTTCCACATTCCGGTAAATTCCTTGCAGTGCAACAATCTTCCCATTTTCATATACGGGTGACACATATTCCTCAAACCATATGTAGCGCCCATCCTGATGCCTCAAGCGTAATAGAATCGGCTTGCTATAATCTATCTCACCGCGTGTTTTTTTTATGAATGTTCCATGGTCATCAGGGTGTACAATTTCAAAAACTAAATTAGGATTATTCAAATGCTGCCTCATTGTATCAGGTCCAAATATATGATCAATGACTGGGCTCAAATAACGATATTGCCCGATAGGTTGCATATCAAAATAATACAAAATATCTCCTTTAGCATTTTCTGCAATGTGCAATAGAGGCAGCAAATGCTTTAGCTGCTTTTTTAAATGGCGATTAGCTAGTAATAAATACGTACTCATTCCAATAAGTACAACAAAACATACTCCCCCCAAAAACTCCATAAAAATAATTCCTCTCTTACATCGATATAAACTATATTCTAATTATTATATATAATCCTATAATTTTCTATAAATTATTATATATACTATAATATTTTGTAGAAACGATCGGTTATCCAATAAATTACAGTGAACTATAGTATACATCCATCATACAGTTCGGTATATTTACATAAGGTGATACTATGAAAACTAACTTATATTTAAATAATGAGACGCTTGTTGCTGGCATTACGTTAAGGGACGCTTCTGAGCTTGAATGCAATAATATGGCGCTTCATGCTGCAGCCAATTCGAATAATGTTTTAAAAAACCTAGAGAAGTTAGCCCGCTCTGTGCAATGTTCCCTCGATGATTTTGTCTGTGCAAATCAGACACATAGCGCAAATTTTCATCGAGTAACACTTGCTGATAAAGGTCGCGGTGCAACTCAACTAGATACGGCAATTAAGGATACAGATGCGCTGTATACGTATGAGCCAAATATCCTACTATGTTCCTTTACAGCTGATTGTGTCCCAGTTACTTTTTATAATGAAAAGGCTGGACTTATTGGTGTCATTCATTCTGGCTGGCAAGGTACAGTGAAAGAGATTACGTTAAAGCTTTTCACGCATTTAATTCAAACCGAGAATTGTCAGCCTCAGAATTTTACAATTCATATCGGTACTGCACTCAGCCAGCAAAAGTTTGAGGTGGATGAGGATGTGTATGTAAAATTTAAAGCACTTGGCTATGCTGAAGATTTTATGTATTTTAATGAAGAAACTTCAAAATATCATATTGATAATAGACGAACAGTGAAAAAACAATGTGAGCTTGCTGGAATCCCTTCTGATTGCATTACGATTGATCCTACATGTACCTTTTTAAATGAGGATGGTTTTTCTTACCGTCAAAATAAAAAGGCGGGGAGGCATTTAAGCTTTATTATGCGGAAAGGCTGATTTTTAGTTGGCAAAATAAAACCTCACTTACTTTTATTATATTCCAAGTAAGTGAGGCTATTTATTTTAACTGGTAGTAGTGTGTAGCGCGATTTCTGCCATTTTCTTTGGAGGCATATAGCGCATCGTCGGCATTTTTTATAATTGTGGCTGCTGTATCCTCTTCGTTAAATGTAGCAACACCTACACTCACTGTTAAGGTACCTGAGCCTTCCCAAGCTTCCCTTTCGACAGCTTGATTTAAATTTTGTGAAATTGCTAGTGCTTCCTTGGCATCCGTATTTGGTAAAATAACCGTAAACTCCTCGCCCCCAAAACGTGCTACAACATCCTCTGGGCGTGCGTGATTTTGTAGTATTGTCGCCAACTTCACCAGAACAAAATCACCCATTTGATGACCATACGTATCATTTACTTTTTTGAAATGATCTATATCTATAATCATTAATGAGAAGGGCTTTCCTTCATTTTTGAATAAAGCCATTTGCTCTTCTAGCTTCTCCTGGAAATAACGTCTATTGTTGATCCCAGTAAGCGTATCTGTATTCGACATTTCAATTAAGCTAGAATTTATAGCCATTAGCTCTGTTTGGTTCTTTTCTATCTCCTGATAAATTTGCTCTAATTTAGCAAGTGTTTGATTTTTTTCTAAATAGGCTTGCTCTATCTGACGTTTAGCTGAACGTAACTCCATTTCATAATTAATTCGATTTTTCATTTGAACTAAAATGCAATCAATTACTTCGACTCCATCTAGAATAAAACGCCTTGCATTCATTAAATAGGGGATGGAGTTTCCATTTACATCTCTAAAATGAATATACAATTCATCTACTTGATCCTCTAAATTAATACTAGGATAAAAATAAGAGTGGAAAATGAGTTTATTCGGCATCGTTAATAGCCATTCAAAATGCTGCCCTACTAAATGCTGTTGCTCATAGCCCATCCAGTCAAGAAAAGTATCGTTTACCTCTGTAATGAAGCCATCATGATTAATTGAAACAAAGCCACATGGTGCTTTTATTAAACGCTCCTCCATGTCCATTCCCTTCTTTAATTTACCTATTAATGTGAGTACATTTACTACTGTAAGTAATCCTTAATAATCGTAGCCGTTTCCTCAGGCTGACTAATATGCGGATAATGTCCTTTTGCATGAATTGTTTGTAGTGTACTATTTTTAATTTGCGTATGTAAGTATTCGCCTACCTGTACTGGCACAATGCTATCATTAGAGCACTGAATAATTAGAGTAGAACCGTGACATAGGATAACTTCGCTCGAGTATCTGTAAAGAATGTGACTTCTGCAAACTCTCTCGCTATAACGGCATTTGTTGAAACAAAGCTTTTCTCAAGCTCCTGTGTCAGCTTAGGGTGCTCAATCTCATCCAAAGCAATTGGAGCCATATAGCTTGCCCATCCAGCAAAATTCATTTCCATCATATCTAATAACTCCATAATGTCACCTTTTTCAAAGCCACCCATATAGCCATCCTCATCATTTATATAGCATGGTGACGGACCTATCATAATGAGCCTATTGAAATACTCTGGATGTTTAATAGATGCTTCCATTCCAATCATTGCACTAATAGAATGCCCCACAAACAGTATATTTGTTAAGCTTAACTCTTCAATAATATCTATTACATCTTGGACATAGCCTTGCAACGAGCTATATTTCTGAGATTGGTATGCAGTAACATCCGAATTACCCGATCCTACATAATCGAATAAAACTAATCGATAGTTATCTTCAAATGCTGAGGTAATAAATCGCCACATGTTTTGATCACAACCAAATCCATGTGCAAAAACAATAGTTTGATCTCCTTGCCCGATTACCTTAACATTATTCCGTTCTAACACATTATTCATTAAAATGTCTCCCTTAAGCTATATAATTAAGAATTAGTATGTAAATGAATCAATTTCATAAATAGTTATTTTTCATAAAAAGACGACCACTATTTCGATTGAAGCGGAAAATGGCGAGTGTAGCTGATGGCATTCGCATTTCGCCCTTTCCTACAGAGCAATGTTTTTCTGCACTGGAAGTGAAGCGGCAGATGCAAAGGTTCCTTCGAGATGAGCTTGAGTTGAAGATCCCTCCGCCAAGCATTTATGAGTTGAGGAAGTTGAGGCCAAGCCAATGCTATAGTTTGTGCTACTATTTTTTTGTAGCAGTGAGCAAAAGCCGCGCATCCGCCCGCAACAGAATATGCGGTAGAGTACAAACTTTGGTGAAGAGCCCAAAAACATAATAAGCAGTACCGAAGAGATTGAGCATGGCTAATAGGATTGGAAAATTGGCCAGTATTCACCTTGAAAGGCGAGTACTATTCTTGATCCGTTTCACATTGGCTAGTCTATTTGTAATTTCGGCTAGTATTTTGAAAAATGTGGCTAGTAACCTTGGACTCTATTAGAAAAGCTCATCACGGTCCAAAATAAGGCTGATGATATATTTTGTTATGCAGAAATGCTTTTTGTTTTTATGCTTTGACAAACGTTTATTATTTATTTAATAAACATTGTTTGTATGAAATATAAACTTGTCTAAAATTCAAAGTAAAAACATTTCCTATTATATCATATTTTTACACTATCCTTTAAGAGCATAGGTGTTTAACTATAGCCTTTTAAGAATCGTTTCATACACTACTTTATATTTGAAAAAAGGAGCGATTGAATGGTTAATTTTCCAGGCGGGTTTCCAGGAGGTGGGCCTGGTGGATTTCCAGGTGGGTTCCCTGGTGGCAGACCCGGTGGTTTTCCGGGTGGGTTCCCTGGCGGTGGGCCCGGTGGATTCCCAGGTGGGTTCCCTGGCGGTGGGCCGGGTGGATTCCCAGGTGGGTTCCCTGGCGGTGGGCCGGGCAGCAATCAAGGTGGGCAGGTAAATCCTCCGCCACCTTCTCAACAAATGATTGCTAGGTACCAGTATTTAAATCAAAACCCTGCGCAGGCTCAAAGTATGTTACAACCTCAAGGGGTAACAACTTATGCAGTAGGCTGCGATGGTAGATGGACTATTGTTTTACTACGGAATGGGCAGCTACT
Organism: Lysinibacillus sp. 54212; assembly: GCF_036662795.1. Taxonomy (NCBI): domain Bacteria; kingdom Bacillati; phylum Bacillota; class Bacilli; order Caryophanales; family Bacillaceae; genus Lysinibacillus; species Lysinibacillus sp. 54212. The sequence continues at coordinate 8,860 of NZ_JBAFWZ010000012.1, read as the reverse complement.
TTTAATGTATGTTATTTCAGCAAACGTAAGTGGCAATACAACAGGTATTATTTGGCCTAACTTTACCTTTGCATCTTTCCCATCATCCGCGATACTAGCATACTCTTGTAATTAACTATAGAAATACAGCTTGAGACGGAACCGACAAGGATGATGGCATGTTGATGCAATTATCGTAGGAGAAATATTTATTAATGGTTAGAGGGGGTGTTCTGAAAGTAATTCCTTTCAGAACACCCCCCCTTCTCTTTTTACATAACCAAATTATTAACGACGATCTGCTTTAGAGATGAATGTTTTACAGCACGTATCTGAAGAATCGCTCGCCTGTTTCGAACTAATCTGTAAATCAAAATCAGAAGCAAACTCTGTATAATTGTTTTTAGGGTGATAATCCATATCTACTTGAATCTGCTCAGCTCCACAAATATTTCCCTTCGTATGGAAAATACAATTTGATACAGTACAGTTCACCTCTACAGTTGGCATAATTCTCCTCCTCTTAAATTTGGTATGTTATGAAAAATACCGATAAGGTTTCGCCTCATCGATATTCTTCATCTTGTATTTTGTCCATTTCTACATTATTTTATAAAAACAATTTTCCAATACACTAAATTTTTTTCCTATAATCTAAAAGTTAGCTTCTTATAATGGAATCCTGACAATAGCTGTTGTTACATTTTCCCTCGATTTGATCGAAATCGTTCCGTGATATTTATTCACAACTTCCTTTACGATAAATAAACCTTGTCCTCTTATTTTTCCGTTTACTGATTCTTTTGTAGAGTAACCTTGCTTAAAGACATATTCTGTTTGTAAAATTTTTTGACCGGTATTTGTTATTTCGAATCTATAATGTGTATCCTCTGCTATACAACTAATTGTTATTTTGCGTTCATTTTCAGGTAAATCATTCGCTGCTTCAATTGCATTATCTATCAGATTAGATAATATTTTGATTAAATCTGTTGTTTTTATTTTATCGAACGAATTATCCGATATCGTAAAATCCATATTAATTTGATGATTTTTTGCTGCTAGCTTCTTCGTTTGCAATAGTATGGATAGGCTTGGGTGATCCACATTGATTTTTATTGCCTCAATTGCCTCAACCTCTTTCGACAAGGATAATAGGTATTGTTGGGCTAGATCTATTTCATCTAATTGAAGAAATCCATGTATCACTTGAATATGATTTGTGAAATCATGCCTTAAAGAAGATACAGAAGTGATTAATGTATTTATTTGGGCTTGGTATGTATCCTCTGTATCCCCTACTTCCTTTGCTACTTCTTTTTGGTACCATCTTTGTAACAGTAAAAACGATCCGATGACAATGAAAATAAACACACCATTGAATACAAACATAAAGAAATTATTCTCTAGCACTTCTGCTTTAATATCGTTCAGGGTATGAATGCTAATATCAATCGCTAAATAACCAATCACTTTGTTTAATTCATCTTTAATAGGTACTCCTACTGTCACATATGTACCATTAACAGGATCTTTAATAACACCTGTTACAAATGTTTTCCCATCATAAGCTCTTTTCACTTGCTCTTCTGGTACTGTACAAACTTCCCCAATAATATAGCCATCCTCTACCTCATTGGGTAAACCGATTATTAATAATGTAGAAACTTTAGGGTTATCAATTTCAATTGTATACAAGTATAATGCACCCAGTTTTTCTCTTGCATCATTTAAATAACTTCGAATTTCCCAATAATATTCATTTTTCACTGTTGGATTTTTTAAATACTTTTTATAAGTATCAATATCAATCGCTGCCGAAATTGATTTTGCTGCTTCAAGATTTTGATTAGCAATTGTTTCTTCCACCGTTTCTTTCATTTTGACATATGATGTGTAAACATTAACTGTTGTGAATAAAACTAATAAGACGGTAGATAATACAATGATTAATTTTAGTTTACGTTTTTTCATAAAAACTTGTACTTCCCTATCTCTTTAAATTCAAAAAACTTCCCTAACAACTATAGTACTATACTACAATAAATTTTAAAAACTAACTTCGTATTCATAAAGATTGATATTGTAAAAAAGAAAGATAAAAGCTGCTAACGGGGATGCCCTTAATACTACTCTAGGATAGTATTAATAGGCTTTATGTAGTTGATAATTTTTTTGATTTCGGTGCTCTAAAAAAAAACCCCGTAAAGTTCTACAGGGTTAATAGAAAATTTTATCTATCCTCTACTACATCTTGCGTCTCATTCAATTGCTGCTTTAACCTTTCTAAATGGGCTCTATTTTGCTCCACTGTATCCATATGCTCATTTTGCTGTTCTGCATTCAAAAGTGCGTTTTCTGCATGGGCTATAGAATTGAAAGCATGCTCAACTGCAATTTCCTCCGGATGTGACATCGCCTGCTTCACCGAACGCTCAGCTTTTTGGACAGAGTTACTTAACAACGTGCTTGGGTGATCCTGTTTCCAACTTGTATCTGAGTGCTTAGCCAATTATTCATCTTCCCTTCAATTAAAAATTTGTAGCTAATTTTTAGTATTGTGCGCTGATCAAAAAATATGCGTGAATTTAAACTAATATTAGCTGCTGGGAAAATGATGGCGATACGATAATTCAAAAGGCACATCAACCTATTGTTAGTGATGTGCATATAGAAAATTATTAAGGATACGCTATCGGAACATACTCATTATTGCACCGATTTGTCTCACCATATTAATTCCACTTGTGATAGTTCCTGCATGACCCATGATCGTATTGAACGTATCTGGTAGCCTTCCAAATCTAGAAAGCTGAGCCTGTTGATACGGGTTATAATATGGCTGCATTTGGTTACCATAAAACTGATTCGAAAAGTAATAAGGATTCATTGATCCTTCATATTGATTAGGGTAATATAGGGGATTTTCTGCTATTCTATATGCAGTAGGCGGTATAAAATTTTGTGGATATACAGGTAATGTTCCACTTCTAAAGTCTGATGGGTAAAATTGCACGTCAATTCACCTCCCAACATGGATAATGTTCAAAATAGTATATGTATATAATTACTGCTACCTTAGACGTTTGAAGAAAATCAGGAATATTATTCACCTAGCTTTATTAAACTTAAAAAAATTAACCATGAATTAATAAAGCCGATTTTCTAAGTATCTAGAAAATCGGCTTTACCTTTTTATCTTAATAGAAATTCAATTTTTTCGTAGGATTAACTCTTATTTTAAAAGGAAACTGTCTGCAAAAACGGCATTATTCCCACATGCCTGCTTTTTCTAATTTCTTTTTACCTTTAAATGCTGCTATTACTAATAGTGCATTTAAAATTAACATGAAGGCTAGTGCATACAGTACAAATGTATAGCTACCAGTGAATTCGTAAATGAATCCGTATCCAGGTAACGCAATAATACCGGCAACCGCTAAACCAATTGCTGCAGTAGAATAAATTTGACTGTAATCCTTTTTACCAAATAAAGCAGTTGTTAATAGTGGACCTAGTGTACCTAGAGATGCCACAACAAAACCAAAAATACCAATCGCTACCGTAAATAATGTTGGGTTTTCAGGAACCATTAGGAAAATACCAACCGGTACTAAGCCTAGTAGCATCGCAAAGATGGCTGTATTTTTAGCACCAATCTTATCACTTAATACACCAAACGATAGGGCACCAATTAAGACACCAATTTGCATTGCACCTAGGGCACTACCCGCAAACTTAATATCATAACCAACACCCATTGCGAACGGCGCAATATGTTGGCTAAAGCTTGCGATGGATGTAATGATGAAGAAGAACGACAATAATGCAAAAAATGCGCTCGATTTTTTTGCTACTGAAGCTGCTACACCAGTTAATGCTTCTTGTTGTTGTGCATTTTCATTAGTATTCACTTCATCCATACCTAATGGCTGTAAACCTTTTTGTTGTGGAGCCATTCGAATGACTAATAGGACAATCGGAATAATAACCGCTGTTACACCTAAACCTAAAGCAATATACGTAAATCTCCAACCTTCTGAAGCAATTAAGTTACCGGCAAACGGTTGAATAATAGCACCAAATACACCACCGATTGCTACCATAATCCCGATTGCTAAACCGTTGTGTTTTTTAAACCAGTTGTTGATTAGAACAGGACCAGCCATTTGTGTAATAAAAATCGAACCAACCGCCATCGGAATTGAGAATAAGTACCAGCCCCACACAGAGCTCATAAAGCCGAACATAGCGAACGAACCAGCCATTAAAACAACTGAAACGATTAAAATTAATCGTATATCATATTTTGCCATTAACTTACCGGCAATCGGTAAGAAAATCATTGTAACAATAGAGGCAATACTAAAGTATAGCGTTAAGCTACCCATACCAATACCTAAGTCCTCAGTAACAGGAGTTAGGAATAATCCACCCGCAGTGGAAATACCATTTTTACCCACACCGACTATAATCGATACAGCAATTAATAACCACCAAGCATAGTGGATTTTTTTCTTTTGTTTAGTCATGATGTTATCCTCATCTTCTAGTTTATTTAGTATTCATCTAGTATGAACGAATCAATATTACTTTATAATCGATTCACAAAGTATAATTATTAGCGTAGTTTAATTGAGCCACCATCGACCATGATCGTTTGCCCAGTAATGTAAGCAGAATCTTCGCTTGCTAGGAACACTGCCACACGCCCGATATCTTCCTCAATTTCCCCTAATCTTCTTAATGGAATTTTAGCTAGCATCCCTTGGTAATACTCTGGATTTGCCTCTGCCCATTGCACCATACCTGGTGATTTCGCAATTGGCGAGATGATATTTACATTGATACCAAATGGACCAAATTCATTTGCTGCCACACGTGTAATGGCACGAATTGCTTCTTTTGCAGCCGCATAAGAACCTTGATTTACATCACCGTTAATCCCCGCACCAGATGCAAAATTAATAATATTTCCTTTTGATTCTTTTAAATACGGTAGTGCTGCTTGCATCATGTAGAATGTTGGATAGAATCCTGTATTAAACGATAAATCGAAATCTGCTTGTGTTGTTTCTGCAATAGATCCCATTCTTGATGCATGTGCATTGTTTACTAAAATATCAATCTTTCCAAATTTATCTGCAACTTCTTTGATGATAGACGCCAATTTTTCATGCTCTGCAAGATTGGCTTGAATAAAGATTGATTCCGGTTGATATTGTTGTAATTCCTTAATTGTTTCGTTTCCAAGCTCTGCATTTAAGTCCACAATAGCAACTGTCGCGCCTTCTTTTACAAAAGCAGTGGCCATGCCTTTACCAATACCACCTGCACCACCAGTAATGATGGCTACTTTACCATTCAGCTTTTTCATATGCTTGCTCCTTTTTTTAAAATAGTAATTATTTAAAAATAAAATTTATTCAACTTGTACAACTAATTTTTAGCTAAAAATAATAGTTTACTTTAGCCTTAACATTCTCACTAGATTTTGTTACAAAAAATAGTCAAACTATAGAATTTCCACTTCAAATCCGGCGCCAATACTTGAAACATAAGATTACTTATGCTACACAAGTAACTTTCAGTAACCATAATAACTTTATAAATATAGTGTGTCAATAATATGAACAATTTTATTTATTGTCTTTATATTCGAAAAATATAGTGCTACTATTTTTATATAGACGTTATGTTGTGAGTAATTTTTATATTTTAGGGGGGCTTACAGTTGACCGAGCTGCATCAAGAAGATGTAATTTGTAACGAAGTTGAACTTGCTTATGAAATTATAGGTAAAAAATGGGTTTGTTTAATTATTAGTTCATTGATGGATGTTCCTAAAAGATTTAGTGAAATAAATTGTCTTATTCCAGACTTGAGTAAACGGGTGCTAACAGAACGGTTGAAAGAACTCGAGGATTATGGGATTATTTTTCGAAACGTTATTACAGATCGGCCTATACGGTCGGAATACTCCTTAACTAGAAAAGGGCATGATTTAGGCGTTGCTCTTCAAACAGTGGAAGCTTGGGGGAAAAAGTGGCTATAAGTAGTTTAATTATCAAGTAATCGATAAGTATCCTTTGGCGTTTATACCCATTCATTTATGTATATTAAGCCGAGCTTTTCATTCAACCTAGTGTCTTCTTCATAATTTCTAAATCGGTCTCCCTATTTCATCATTAATCATGCATTTTTATTTTCCTTATATTTTAAAGTAATTTATTTTTCATCACTGGATGGGATTCTAAGAATCGAATATTTTTCAAAAAATTAACAATTGTCGAAGAGACTATTTAATTACTGGGGCAGAGACCGATTATTTTAGAACCATCTATGTTATTTGATATATTGCTATTCGCTCTTAATCTTTACTTTCTGTTAAATTTTAGTCATAACAATACCGATAATTGTGGAAAATATCCCCACGACTTGATATGCTTTTAGCCTCTCTTGATACAACCAACAGCTACGAAGAACAACAACTAAACAACTTAAGCTGACGATTGGGAATACAATAGCCACACCCGTATTAAGTGCAAAAAAGTAACTACTATTACAAAGGATAAATACTGTAAATATACCGCAAATTATATAGAATTATAAAAGAAGCGGATAAGTCCTCTGTTAATGACCTATCCGCCCCTTGTGCTGCAAAATATTCTACTACCAAGTTAATGATCTAGTGTCATAGGTAGCATCTACTTACTCCACCATTAAACAATTAAGAAGGGTAGACATTTAAAATAGTCTCCCTTCTTTTACCTACTTCTATAAAAACAACAAACTTATAAATTAAAGTTGTACGAGCCTGTCGTTTTACTTTTTCAAGCATTTACTTATTTATATTCAATTAAGATTTAATAAGATTACCATCTTTATCAGTGAATTTACCAACGATAATTATAATGAGGTCTATTATCGTCCAAATACCAAATCCACCTAAAGTTAAAAGCATTAAAATACCTGTACCGATTTTTCCAACATAAAAACGGTGAACACCTAGACCACCTAAAAAGAAGCAAAGTAATAATGTGGCTACGAAACTTTTTTCTGACATATAAATACCTCCGATAAAATTATAAATACTATATTATTAGTCCGTACTAAATAAGTATATTACAAAAAAAGTATTTTTCAATAAAATTTTACTGTTCCCTTTTGCTACATAATTAATGTTGTACTTCATAATAAGATCAATCCTTCAGAATAAGGTTATCAATACCGTATCTTAAATTAGTGGAAGCTTTGCATACTTTTTTAATCCCTCCTGCATCCGTAGTTTAAAATAGTCTCCTGCATCCTTGTCATTTCCCGTAATCCATTAACCTCTATTTGATTAAGGTGGGGTTTTTCTCGCAAAAATATTTTATGATATGATGTTTAAGTTGTATATCTACTATGTGACACATTTACATTCATCTAAGAAAAGAGGTTTTTATGCACTCTGCACAATTATCGAAGCGACCTTGGTTGCTTATCTTAACACTTACTTTATTAACATTTGTTCTAGGAACAAGCGAATTTGTTATTGTCGGAATCTTAACAGATATTTCTTCAAGCCTTCAGATAACCAATGCAAAAGCAGGCACACTCGTTTCTGCGTTTGCCATCACATTTGCCATCGCCACACCTTTAGTGATGTCAGCAACAGGTCATTTTCCAAAACGGAAATGGATATTATTTTTGATAGGGTCTTTCATCTTCCTGAATGCTTTGTGCGTAATTTCCACGAGCTACATCATGTTCCTTGCACTTCGGATACTGACAGCAATTGTAACAGGCGTATTAATCTCCCTAGCTATGATTGTTGCAAGTGAAACGATGCCGATTGAAAAACGCGGAATTGCTATTTCATTCGTTTTTGGTGGATTCACACTTGCAAATGTCGTTGGCGTTCCAATTGGTATTGTCATCGCCGAAAGGTACGGCTGGAATGCCACTTTCATCTTAACTACTATCCTAGGTGGCTTGGCGTTTTTAGCAGCTTATTCTGTCCTGCCAAATAAACTTAGCCAAGTACGCAGTTCGATACGGGACCAGTTTTCTTTATTGACCAGCCCAAGAATTTTGATGGCTTTTTTCATTCCTGCCCTCGGATTCGGCGCAACTTATACTGTCTTTACGTACCTAGTTCCTATCTTAAACGGAATGGATGCACCAGAAAATTCAATTAGTTTAATCTTATTTGGTTACGGATTTATCTCGATTTTCAGCAATATTCTCGCCGGTAAAATTGCCAGTCATAACGCAATCGGTCGCCTCCGCTTTGTTTTTCTCATTCAGGCAGCTGTTCTGATCACTTTATTTTGGACTACAAATCATTTTATTTTAGGACTAATAAACATTGGCTTCATGTCGTTAATGGCCATTCTCTTAACAACATCTACTCAGCTTTATTTAATAGACCTTGCCGAAATTTATCAGCCTAAAGCTACAGGACTCGCTGCTTCACTTATGCCAGTGGCAAGCAATGTAGGTATCGCTTTTGGTTCTGCATTAGGTGGGTTTGTATACCATCAAGGAATTTTGATGAATGTAGCATGGGTCGGTGGATTAGTTGCAGTCTGTGCAAGTCTTCTAACGTTCATTAGTTATCTATTAGACCAAAAACAAAAGTCATCAGCATAAAATGATGGCAATCATCTATCGATAGAATGTAATTTACAACAGCTATAGCAAATCAAACAGGCACATTCCCTTCATGCGAATGTGCCTGTTTTTAAAAAGAAGACTATGTGCTTCCTATAGGTAATCGAACATATGACTCCCGTTACTTATACTAACTCTAAAGCTATTTCCACCATCTTTGTAAATGACGTTTGTCTCTCTTCTTGTGTTGTTTGTTCATGTGTAATCATGTGGTCACTCACTG
>NZ_JBAFWZ010000011.1:0-125684 GCF_036662795.1 Lysinibacillus sp. 54212 | reverse complement strand
TTCAGAAAATTCAGATTTAACGGCGGAGTTGAATTATTTTAATGCGACGCTAGTGTCATATTATAAATATAAACATTGAATTTTTATTTCTTAATTTGTAAAATATAGATGTATATGGTCTTGTAGCTCAGCTGGGAGAGCATCACCTTGACAGGGTGAGGGTCGCAGGTTCAAGTCCTGTCAGGGCCATCAAAGAAATTAGCCTACAAACGTTCAGTCCGCAGCGTTTGTAGGCTATATTTTTTACTTTAGGAAATCCTTTATCGAAAATAAAATCCCACTGAAAGATAATCTAGTCTTTCAGTAGGATTAATTATTTCTTATTTGCTTATTAAATTAGAATTTTGAAGCAAGCTTTCAATAATCACGGCTACTTCAGCTCTCGAAATAAAATCTTGTGGTGCGATATTTTGATTGCCTTTTCCTGATACTACACCTGTTTTAACCCCTAATGCAATTGGTTCTTTAGCATAATGGGCGATTTTATTCTTATCGTTAAATTGGTCAAGTATTCCATTAACCTCTTCATCCTTTAAATTAGCATGAAGCTTTGTAATCTTCATTGCACGTGCAATAATAGCGATTGCTTGTTCGCGCGTGATTTTATCGTTTGCTCCGAAATTGCCATTTCCATACCCGTGGATTAAATCATACTCGGTAGCAGCTAGAATATATTCAGCATACCAAGCGTCTGTAGCAACATCCATATATATGTTATCTCCAACGCCTAATTTTATACCTAACCCTCGAACCATAATCGCAGCGAATTCAGCTCGCGTAATGTCGTTATTAGGAGCAAAATTGTCCTTTGTTACACCGCTAATAACTAAACGAGATGCTAAATTATGAATGGAATCCTTTGCCCAATGAGAAATAACATCCTTAAATTGTTTGGGACTTGAAATAACTGTGTAAATACTATTAGTTAAACTGTTAATTTTTGCATAGAATTTTCCACCAATTTTCACTATCGATGTTGGTACATGTGAGAATGTCCCGTCCTCATTCAATCTTACACCAGTTGTAATTTTGCTAGGGTCAATGCTATCTGGAATAGCCATCATTCTTTCTACATAAGCACTGAACCTACTCACTTCAGCCTTATTATCCCCGTTCGTAAAGCTTACTTTAAATTCTACAGGTGGAAGAATGATCTCGTAACCGTTTTTAGAGGCAGTATTCTGTACTGCTTGGATTGATTGATCAGCAGGCTCTGAAATTTCGATATGGATTGTAATGTCCTTTAATTCTACATTCTTTCCAAGTTGTTTAACGACCTCATCGATATTTATTGCGTGAGCAGGAATAGAATAAGCTGCTGTTGGCGTTTGAAGTACAACAGTTCCTCCGGTTTCTTCTAAAAAGTGAATGATTTCTCCGTTTAGCTCACTAATGATACGATTCGATTTAACCGCTACAGGTATAGTAATAACGGCATTACTACCTTCTTGTAGTAATAATTCTTTAAGTTTTGTAGAGTCAACCTTTAAAGTTGTGATTGATTTATCATCTACAGTAGTTGTTTTGGATTGACCAAGAGATACTTCTTTCCCGTTAATCAAAATAATAGTATTGTCTTCTTTGTCTATACTTCCGCCACTTGAACCACCGGAGCCGCCAGAGCCACCGCTACCTGGTGATGCATATTTTGGCACAATAACATTTGTGATAGCCCCTGCATTCCAACCAGGTTTGGTCTTTAAACGCACATTGTATGTTCCGGGAGTAAGATTCTGTATTTCAGTTCCCGGCACTGAAATCCATGTTGTATCTGAATTGAATTTGAATTCCATCAGATTTGACGTGCCTGTAATTTTTCCGTCATTTAATGATGGGGCAGTTGGTGCAATGCCCTTTAATCCAAGAGGGGCTAATTGATTCGCTGCTGGAGTAACTTGAATTGTTTCATCCGAAGCAGCACTCTCTCCAACACTATTTTTTGCAATGACTTTAAAAGTGTAAGGCGATCCGTTTGTTAAATTTGAGATTGTAATTGGGCTGCTAGAGCCTGATTTGTTTAGTGATGTTTGCTCTACTCCATTTTCAAATACTTTCACTACATATCCTATAATGGAACTCCCGCCGTTATTTACAGGCGGAGTGAAATCAATTTTAACCTGAGCATCCCCTGTAGTTGTATTAACATTTGTAGGTTTGTCTGGAACTGTCATAGGTACAATTGATGGAGATGCTTCAGAATCTTTACTATTACCAACAATATTAGTAGCTACGACTTTAAATGTATAAGGAGTTCCATTAGTTAACCCCGTTACCGTAATAGGACTAGCGGAACCCGATTTATTTAATGAGGTTTGCTCGGCCCCATCCTTAAAAACTTTGACAGTATAGCCTGTGATTGGGTTACCTCCATCATTTGTTGGTGCTGTAAAACTAACTGTAGCTTCTGCATTTCCTTTTGTTGCACTTATCGAAGTTGGTGCATCTGGAACTGAGCTCGGAGTAACGGCATTAGAAACAGTCGATTCTGCACCTTCACCTAAAGCGTTTAATGCAACTACCTTAAATGTATAAGGGGTCCCGTTTGTTAAGCCGGTAATCGTAATAGGGCTAGTATTTCCTGTTCTATTTAATAATGGAAGCTCGACCCCACCTGAAAACACCTTCACCTTATAATCAGTAATGCTACTTCCGCCATTATCTGTAGGTGAGTTAAAGCTTACTTTTACCTGTTTATCACCTGGAGTGCCGACAACATTCTGTGGTGCATTCGGCACAGTTGCAGGAGTAACTACATTTGATGCTCCAGATGCTGAACTAGTACCAGCAGCATTCGTAGCAGTTACCGTAAATGTATAACCGGTCCCGTTTGTTAAGCCGCTAACTATTATAGGACTTTGTGATCCAGTAGCTGTAACCCCACCTGGATAAGCCTTGACAGTATATGCTGTAATAGCACTTCCTCCATTGCTAGCTGGTGCTGTGAAAGAGACGGTAGCTTGTCCATTCCCTGAGATAGCAGTCCCAATTGTCGGAGCATCAGGAATTGTTCTTGGAGTGATAGCAGTGGAATCGTTTGAGGCAGGACTGTCCCCAACTTCGTTTGAAGCAACTACTTTAAATGTATAAGGAGTTCCATTCTTTAAGTCATTTACTGTAATCGGGCTAGTAGCTCCAGTTTTATTCAAACTTGTTTGCTCAGCTCCGCCAGAATATACTTTCACCGTATAACCTGTAATCGGTTTCCCACCATTTTCTGTAGGAGCATCAAAACTAATAGTAACTTCTTCGTTTCCTGGAGTTGCCTTTATATTCGTTGGTGCACTAGGAGGTGTTAGTGCAGCCCTATTTATTGTTACGGTATAAGTTTTCGTAGTCACCCCGTCTTCCGCTGTTACTGTACCTTGAATTGTGTTCGCCCCTATATTTAGGCTTACATTTACTGGCTGTCCGCTAGTTACAGAATTACCGTTTACAACTAGAGTAGCCTTGCTGTCTGCTAGAGTAGGAGTAATAGCAATGGATGAAACATTATTAGCAACACTTGCAAAATACGATGTTGTACTTGCTGAAAAGGTTGGACTTAATGTTCCATTAGAAATCTCAAGGTTATTTAATTCTGAGTTAGTGCTAAGAGGTTTTGATAAGCCGAAATCAGGGCTTGTTCCAAATAAACTACTAATGGTTTTAAGTGTATTATGCTCCATCACTGTTATAAAATTCCCATGAGAATCAACTATAAATGTTATTTCATTCAAAGGAGGAGAAACAACTAAATTGGGCTTAATAATTTTATTACCTACTAATAATGTATTATTGTTTTTTGTAATTGCGAATAATTCAACATCACTATTATCTTTCGCAACCGAGTACATTAAAAGATGGACAGTAGAATCCAAAATAGAAACGCCCACTGGATATGTTTCTCGTTGGCTATCAGTATATACTTGTTCCTGTTCCCACTTGCCAGAAGTATTCGAATGTAAGTAGGATGTACTACTATTGTTTACATACGCATCAGAAGTGAAAAATATCTTCCCAGCAGCAGTAACTGCGAATGGAGAATAAAAATAATTCTTCCCATCTGCAACAGCATCAACTATCTTTGTTGCAGGAGGAAAAGTGGGTTCATTTACCGCTTTGCTTGTATAATAATAGTTTCCATAATAGTTGTTCTGATTGTCTTCTCTAACATATGTGACGTGAGCGATATTGCTAGCATCAATTTCAATTTGAGGCTGATGAATTTCGTCAATTCCAATAGTGCCATTCCCGATCACGAGTGTACTCTTATTCCAATTACCAGAAATATTCGTTGCATACTTAGCTGAATAAATTCTTGATCCATTAGAATCTGTATAGTTATAAACGATATGTGCTTTTCCGTTAGAGTCTACTGCAAGCGAGGGATCATCATAATTTTTCCAACCGTATGGGTCAGAGGAAGAATCGACCTCATTGAATACCCAACTTGCCCCGTTATGATAACCATATGAAATTCCTCTAGCACTTGCTATTCCAGTACCGTTCTCATGTCTGAAAACTATGTGTAACTTACCAAAAGAATCCACCATTAAATCTAAATCATCACTGAAACTCGTATTATTCGTTTCAGCAGTAGTTATAGTTGAAAAGAGAGTCCATTTACCCTCATCCCATCTCTTTACTACAATTTCAGTATGACTAACTTTATGAGCAAGATAAATTTCTCCATTAGGTCCTTTAGCTAGGCTATTAAATGCCCAAGTGTTTTGTGAATAGTTGTGAATAGGTTGCTCATTAATAGCTGCCTCCACTTTTGGGATTTGTAAGGAGTTTACGACAAGTAAAAGGATTAACCCTAGTATAAATAATGTTTTTTTCTTAAAGTGCATTCAGTTCAGCTCCTTTTATAATAAAAATTTTTAAGTTTATACTAACTTACGAAGGTTAAAACTAGGTTAAAAATTTTAAAAAATATCTTCTTCCCACAATAAACAATACATACCCATGCAACTATCCGTAATATACTATCAGGGGTAAGCACCCTTTTTTACAAAATGCCATTCCATGTTCTATACTATTAAATACATGTACCCTCTTAGGTATGGAGAAAATATCTGCGTTTTCTTTGTGTGTCTCAGATGGGAATGTTTCTTTAGAATTTAAAAAACCTAATATTATCAAGGGTTCGACATAGTTTTAGGTGAGTGATTTTAAGATGTAAAACTTTTTTGGTTAAAACTGTTGACAATATACCCTTATAGGTATTATTATAAGACACGTAAGCAACACAAAACTTCTTGATGAAAGGGTGAGAAGGAATGGGCTATGATGTGAAAGTATCTAATCGTCTAAAACGAATTGAAGGTCAATTGCGAGCTGTACTTCGCATGATTGATGAGCAGAAAGATTGTAAAGAAGTTATTACTCAACTAAGTGCTATTAGATCTGGTGTCGATCGTACAATTGGCGTCATAGCAATGGAAAATCTACTCGGTTGCATCCAAGAAGCAGATGGAGACGATGTAAAAGTCAATCAAGTAGTCCAGCAGGCGATGGACTTAATGATTAAAAGTCGTTAAATACGACTATATAATTTTCAAAAAAATAATACCCTTATAGGTAACGGAGGTCCTAATGGAAAAGAAAAGAACAACGATTGTTTTATTTAGTGGAGATTATGATAAGGCGATGGCGGCGTACATTATTGCAAATGGTGCTGCGGCATACGATCATGAGGTGACAATCTTCCATACTTTCTGGGGTATCAATGCCTTAAGAAAGCAAGAGCCTGTGCAAGTGAATAAAGGTTTTCTTGAAAAAATGTTTGCAAAAATGATGCCACGTGGTGCTGAAAAATTAGGTTTATCAAAAATGCAAATGCTTGGTATGGGTCCTAAAATGATTAAGCACGTAATGGATAAACATAATGCTTTAACACTTACACAATTAATTGAAATGGCACAGGAACAGGAAATTAAGCTTGTGACTTGTACAATGACAATGGATTTACTTGGACTACAAAAAGAAGAATTATTAGATGGTATTGAATATGCCGGTGTTGCAGCGTATTTAGCAGATGCAGAAGAAGGAAACGTAAACTTATTCATATAAGGAGAGTTTTATGGAAACTTTAATATTTATTGGTGTTGTCGCAGCGTTCTTAGTATGGCGAATGAAGCCGACTAAAGGTGTAAAAGCAATCTCAACCGCTAATTTAAAAAACATTTTAAATGACAAGGATAAAGTCTTTGTTGATGTTCGTACACCAGGTGAATATAAAGCACGTAACATTAAGCAGTTTAAAAATATTCCGCTTGGTTCAGATTTCTCGAAGCTACCAAAGGATAAGGAAATTGTTGTTATTTGTCAGAGTGGTATGCGTTCAGGTCAGGCATGTAAACAAATGAAAAAATTGGGTTTTGAAAAAGTAACGAATGTCCGTGGCGGCATGAGTGCATATTAGGAGGAGAATATTAATGAAAGAAATTTCGACAACAGAAGTACAGCAAAAGTTAGCAGCTGGTGAAAAATTAAATTTAGTTGATGTGCGTGAAGTAGGAGAAGTTGAAGCTGGACATATTCCAGGCATCGTCAATATTCCACTAGGACTTTTAGAGTTCCGTATGCACGAATTAGATAAGAATACCCCTTACATTATGGTATGTCGTTCTGGTGCTCGTAGCGGTCAGGCTACAGCATTTCTACAATCTCAGGGCTATGATGTGAAAAACATGACTGGTGGCATGCTTGCGTGGGAAGGCGACTTACAGTAAAATCTTTAAACTATTTGGAGGTAAAATCGTGATTAAATCAGATGTGCAATTAGATGCAAAGGGTCTTGCTTGCCCGATGCCAATTGTAAAAACAAAAAAAGCAGTAAATGGACTTGAGGATGGTCAAGTCTTAGAGGTGCAAGCAACAGATAAAGGATCAAAGGCAGATTTAGCTGCTTGGGCAAAAACGGTTGGTCATCAGTATATTGGTACACGCGAAGAAGGCGATGTGCTATATCATTACATTCGCAAATGCTCCACAGAAGATAGCGATGCAGCAGAAAAGAAATTCGAGAGAACAATTTCAAATGACGAGATGACATCTCGCTCTGGCCTAATTTTAGATGTGCGTGAGGAAGCTGAATACGCGTTTGGTCATATTCCAGGCTCAAAATCAATTCCGATGGGAGATTTAGAGGCACGTCTAGAAGAGCTTGAAAAAGATCAAGAAATTTATGTGATTTGTCGTACAGGAACTCGTTCCGATATGGCAGCACAAATGTTAGCAGATAAAGGTTTTACTAAAGTATATAACGTTCTACCTGGTATGAGTGAGTGGAATGGCGAATTAACACAAGAAGTTTAATTATTGGAGGAATGAAAAATGTCAAATAAAGTAGCAATTATTGCATCAAACGGTGGCATGTTCGATGCATATAAAGTATTTAATATCGCGACTGCAGCAGCAGCTTCAGATAAAGAGGTAGCCATCTTCTTTACATTTGAAGGATTAAATTTAATTCATAAGCAAGCAATGCATGCACTAGAAATGCCAGCTGGTAAAGAGCATTTCGCAGAAGGTTTTGCAAAAGCAAATGTTCCAGCGATTCCACAATTAGTAGAGATGGCTCAAGACTTAGGTGTAAAATTTATCGCTTGTCAGATGACAATGGATGTAATGGGCTTAACGACAGAAGATTTTGTAGATGGTATTGAGGTTGGTGGCGCTGTAACATTCTTAGAATATGCAAAGGATGCAGCACCTACATTAACGTTCTAATTTGTACGGAGGGATATCCCTCCTACAAAAAAATTTCAAAAAAATTATACCTATGGGGGTAAAACGGAATGACAGTAATCAAATGGACAGCAGCAGATGTTGCTCGCAAAGTAATCGATAATAAAGAATTATTCATTTTAGATGTACGTAATGCAGATGCGTTTGAGGATTGGAAAATTGATGGTCACAAATTTGAGTATTTAAATATTCCTTACTTTGAATTATTAGATGGCGTAGAAGAAATTCTTCCAAAGATTCCAGAGGATAAAGAAATCTTAGTTGTTTGTGCAAAAGAAGGCTCTTCAATTATGGTTGCTGAAATGCTATCAGAAGAAGGTCGTGAAGTAGCATACCTAGAAGGTGGTATGAAATCTTGGTCAATGTACCTTGAGCCAATTAAAGTCGGTGATTTAGCCAATGGCGGTGAATTATACCAATTCGTTCGCTTAGGTAAAGGATGTCTATCATATATGGCAATTTCTGAAGGGGAAGCAGCAATTATCGATGCTGTTCGCTTCACAGAAGTATTTACTAAATTTGCTGAAGAAAAAGGCGTAAAGATCACACATGTGTTTGATACACACCTACATGCCGATCACATTTCAGGTGGTCGCCACATTGCAGCTGCTACTGGGGCAACATATTATTTACCGCCAAAAGATGCAGAAGAGGTTGTATTCGAGTACACAGCTTTAACAGATGGCTTAACAGTGCAAATTGGCTCTTCGAAAATCGAAGTAGGAGCGCTATACTCACCAGGGCATACAATCGGTTCAACTTCATTCGTAATCGATTCAAAATATTTATTAACAGGTGACATTTTATTCATCGATTCAATTGGTCGTCCAGACTTAGCAGGCTTAGCGGAAGACTGGGTAGGCGATTTACGTGAAACACTTTATAAGCGTTACCGTGAATTAGCGGAAGACTTAGTTGTTTTACCTGCTCACTTTATGATTATTGAAGAGTTAAACGAGGATGGTACGGTAGCTAAACGTTTAGGTGACTTATTCGCTGAAAACCACGGTTTAAACATCGAGGATGAAGAGGAATTCCGTAAAACAGTAACGGATAACCTACCACCACAGCCAAATGCATATCAACAAATTCGTCAAGTTAATATGGGTAAAATTACTCCAGATAACGATGAGCAAACGGAGATGGAGATTGGACCTAATCGTTGCGCAGTGCGCTAACGAATTAGTCCAATCAAAAGGGAACAAATGCTAAGTGCGCCACAACGCGAGCGCGACGCATTTGTGACCTGAATCGTGCAGGCCCCGAACCGCTGTACAGTTCGATAATTAAAAAGATATAAGATGATTGTCAAATGAAATGCTATACGTACGCTTGCCTCACGCTCAAGAGGCAAGCAACTGTCCTAATGGGCAAAATAGAAAATCGCTTACAAAATCAAAGAAAAGAGGAACACAACATGAATATTACAAAAACGTTAGACGCAAAAGGATTCGCATGTCCAATGCCAATCGTTAAAACTAAGAAAGCAATTGATACAATTAACTCTGGAGAAGTATTAGAGGTTTTAGTTACAGATAAAGGCGCATTAAATGATTTTGGTGCGTGGGCTCAAGCTGGTGGACACACAATTTTAGAACAAAAAGAAGAAGCAGGCGTATTTTTCTTCTATATTCAAAAAGCATAGTAAACAAAATAGCGAGTAGCACCGTTCTACTCGCTTTTTAAATTAGTAGAAGGTGTGGGAAATGATCTGTTAATGCCGACGTTTTTCGAGGCAAAACAGAGCGCTTACGCTTTTCTAATAAGAAAGAAGGAATAGAGATGGACTTCTCAATTACATTTATTGTTGTCATCTTTGCACTCGGCTTTATCGGTTCATTCCTGTCCGGTATGCTAGGTGTTGGAGGGTCTATAATAAAGTATCCGATGCTCCTATATATCCCACCGATGTTTGGTCTAGCAGCATTTACAGCTCACGAAGTATCTGGTATTAGTGCTGTTCAAGTATTCTTTGCATCGATTGCGGGTGTTTGGGCATATCGAAAAGGTGGCTATTTAAATAAAGAGCTCATTATTTACATGGGTGGCTCAATTTTAATCGGTAGTTTTATCGGTAGTTACGGCTCAGGCTTTTTATCGGAGGCGGCTGTTAATATCGTCTATGGGACACTTGCATTAATTGCAGCCGTTATGATGTTTATCCCGAAAAAGCAAATTGATGATAAACCTTTAAACGAGGTCACATTTAATAAACCATTAGCTGCCGTACTTGCTCTCGTTGTTGGTATTGGCTCAGGGATTGTTGGAGCAGCAGGTGGATTTTTATTAGTGCCAATTATGCTAACAGTCTTACACATTCCAACACGAATGACGATTGCTACTAGCTTAGCCGTTACATTTATTTCATCCATTGGTGGAAGTGTAGGTAAGCTACTTACAGGTCAAGTTGATTACTGGCCTGCGTTTATAATGATTATTGCTAGTATAATAGCAGCCCCACTTGGTGCAAAAGCGGGTAAAAAAATGAATACGAAAGTGCTACAAGTATTTTTAGCATTACTAATTGCAGCAACTGCAATCAAAATTTGGGTAGATATTCTGTTATAAAGAAATGAATTGAGGTTATTACAATGAAGATTGAAATTTTTTCGGACTTCGCATGTCCGTTTTGTTACATTGGGAAGAAACGATTAGAGCAAGCGATTAAAGAGGTAGGCTATGAGGATATTGAAATTGAATATAAGGCATACCAATTAAATCCTGAGGCTTCAAAGGATCAGGCTGCTCCATTTCTTGACGTTTTAATGGAAAAATATGAGTCCTCTCGTGAAGATATTGATACCATGGCTGCATCAATTGGTCAGCGTGCTGCAGAAGTAGGTTTAACATACAATTTTGATGCAATGTTAATTGGAAACACTGAAAATGCACACCGTTTAGCGAAATGGGCTCGAACACATGGAAAAGAAGCTGAGTTTATTGAAGCTACGATGGATCATTATTTCACAAAAGGATTAAACGTAAACGATCATCAGGAGCTTTTACAAATTGTAAAGGGACTTGGACTTGATGAAGCATCAGCGAAGAGTGTGCTAGAAGGTGATCAGTTTAAGGAAGAGCTAGCGAAAGATAATTACGATCAGCAGCAGCTACAAGTATCAAGTGTTCCATTTTTCGTATTCGAAAATAAATATGGTATTATTGGAGCAGAGCCACTTGAAGTATTTGTAAAAACGTTGAAACAAGCAAAGGAAGTTGCAGACAGTAAGCTCCAAATGTCTGGTGGAGCAGACGTTTGTGGTCCAGATGGCTGTCTATTATAGAAGAATAAGGGGGAATTAAGATGAAAAAAATCGTAGTTGTTGGAGGCGTAGCAGGTGGTGCTTCTGCTGCTGCACGTATTCGTCGTTTAGACGAAGAAGCAGAAATTGTCATGTTTGAGAAAGGACCACATGTATCGTTCTCGAACTGTTCTTTACCGTATCATTTAAGTGGAATTGTAGAAAATAGTAACCGTTTAGTACTGATGAACCCTGATTCATTCGAATCGAAATATAATATCGATGCACGTGTTGAAAGTGAAGTCATTAAAATCAACCGTGAGGAAAAAACAGTTCTAGTAAAAAATCTTGCTACAAATGAAACATATGAAGAAACTTACGATGAATTAATCTTATCTCCTGGTGCAAGTCCAATTGTACCAAAACTAGAAGGTGTCAACTTACCGCATGTGTTTACAGTGCGTAATGTAGTAGATATTGAACGTTTGCAGCAAGCAATCATCGAGAAGGATGCAAAAAACATTGCCGTAATTGGCGGTGGCTTTATCGGTGTCGAGGTAGCAGAAAATCTTCGCATAGCCAACCGAAATGTATCCTTAGTGGAGTTTGCACCACAAATCTTAACGCCGTTTGATGAGGATATGGTACAAATTCTGCATAAGGAAATGACAGATCATGGTGTTGAGCTTGTTGTAAATGATGGGCTAGCTAAAATTACAGAGACTAGCATTACGTTAAATTCAGGAAAAGAAATTAGCGCAGATATTGTCGTCCTAGCTATTGGTGTCCGTCCAGAAACGTCTCTTGCTGCTGAAGCAGGGCTTGAAATCGGTGAAACTGGCGCGATAAAAGTAAATCAATACTACCAAACAAAGGATCGCCATATTTATGCTGTTGGTGATGCAATTGAAGTGTATCATCGCTTAATGCACAAACAAACGCGCTTAGCACTTGCAGGTCCAGCACAGCGTCAAGCACGTGCAGTGGCTGATCATATTTACGGTATGCCAACGACAAATAAAGGCGTTATCGGCTCATCAAGCATTAGAGTTTTTGACCTTGCAGCTGCTTCTACTGGCTTGAACGAACGTACAGCAAAGCAAATTGGCATGAATGTGGATGCTGTTTATATTATTGCACCGGATAAAGTAGGCCTAATGCCTGACAGTAATCCACTACACTTTAAACTAATCTATGAAGTTCCAACTGCTCGTGTTGTAGGTGCTCAAGCTATTGGTAAAGGAAATGCTGATAAACGTATCGACGTAATTGCAACACTTATCACAATGAATGGTACGATTGAGGATTTAAAAGAGCTTGAGCTTTCTTATTCACCGATGTTTAGTACAGCAAAGGACGTTGTAAACCTAGCAGCTCTAGTTGCTACTAATATTATGCAGGGGCGTTTTAAGCAAGTTCGTGTGAGTGAAGTACGTGATTTAGTCGAATCCCATGCAGTTATTATCGATGTACGTGAGGAAAATGAATTTGAGAACGGCCATCTAAAAGGTGCGAAAAATATTCCGTTAAGCCGATTCCGTGAACGTATGCATGAAATACCAAAGGATGTACCGGTTTATTTACATTGTCGTTCATCACAACGCAGCTATAATGCTGTTATGGCTCTGGAAAATAGTGGATATGAAAATGTGTGGAATATTTCAGGTTCATTCCTAGGTATTTCTTTATATGAATATTACCGAGATCAGGTTGGAAATCGTGACCCGATTATGACACGATATAATTTTAAATAAGCTAGGCTGATAGGGGGTAGGAATGGATTATTTATCAATTGGCTCAATAAGTGTACCGATTGCCTGGATTGCGTTTTTTGTTGCTGCATTTGTGAGCGATTGGCGAAGTAAACAATTAGACCCTAACACGAAAAAGGTACTCGATTCACTTCTATGGATTTATATTGCCCTTTGGAAGGGAAGCTATATAGTATTTTTCTGGGAAATGTTCATCGAATCCCCTCTATCCCTGCTTTATTTTGATGGTGGTCTAAAAGGGCATATACTTGCATTAATTGTGCTATGTATTCACATATGGTTGAGACGAGAACATGTATCAATTGTGGATTTATGGAGTGTATGGCTAAAATTTATCGCGGTTTATCAAATGATTTTCGCTGGGTTCACGGAGCAGTGGCTGTTAGCTAGCTTATGGGTTGGATTCTTTATCCTTTTAAAGTGGAAAAAATACTCGCTACTATGGATGGTTGGGTGGCTACTGCTGTTATGGCAATATACATGGAGCGCCTCTATAGTTATAGCCTTTAGTCTGTTTTTTGTAGTATTTATTTTGAATAAATCGAATGAGCAAAGAAAACAATTTATTGCGTTTGCCTTGATCATAGGGCTAATCGGATTTTCAATGAATGATTTTAGGCTAAAGCAAAAGATAGAAGCACAAGAGTATATCGACATCGCTTTAGAAACAACAGCTGGGGAAGTTTATGACCTAAAGCAACAAAGTAATGACTTCACAGTTGTTAATTTCTTTGCAACATGGTGCCCGCCTTGTAATGCGGAAATGCCACATTTACAAGCCTTTGCAAACGATTTACCCCAGGGCGTGGAGCTGATAGGTGTGAATTTGACTGCTCGTGATAATGGCCAAGAGGCACTCGATGAATTTCTAGAAAAATACGAGGTCACTTATCCGATTTTGATGGATAGGGATGATACGGTAGGGAAGTCGTATCAAGTTATTACAATACCAACTACTGTCATTTTGGACAGAGACGGCAATGAAGTAGAAAGAATTGTCGGACCAGTCAGTCAAAGTAGTTTGGAAAAATTAATAGAGAAATATTGAAAGCATATCTCGCCCCTTTTTGAGCGAGATATGCTTTTATCATTATTTTTTTATAAACTATAGAACGTATGAACATGATAATATAAGACTTAGATAAGGAGAGATAATAAATGAAGTTAGATGTATTTGAAATTTGTCATAAAGAATCGGAGGAGCTCATTTCTGTTGGTGATGTAAGCTTATTAAATACTTCAGTTCAATATGTTGAGGAGCATCCAGAACAGTTTTTATATATCGAAGCGTCTCCATTTAATGAGATAAAAATCGATGCACTCGTTTTGGAATTTGACGAGGCGTTTAAAAAACCAATGGCACTATTTGGCTTAAAGCTACAGAAAAAATTTGGTCCAGCAATCCAAGCATATTTAAAGCAAGAGTTAACGGAGGATGCCATTTTTGGTGCGATGTTTTCTGGGGAAGATGGCCTTTGGGAAATTAACCTAACATTAGATGGTATAAAGGATTATGAACCATCACAAACAATACAACAGTCAATTGAAGCTGTGTATAATTTTGTAGACGGATTAATGAAAGAAGTAGAGGTAGTATAAAAAGATATACCCCATTCACTGCAATGGGGTATATCTTTTATTATTATTGAATTCCCATTCTCTTCGGCTCTCGTTCTCCTGTGTACCAGTCAAATTCGATTTCAAAGGAATGTTTATCACCTTTTACTGTATATTCGTATTCGATTTTAACTTGATCGGATGGACTTATTTCTACCTGTTCAGTACCTTGAACAAAGGTGAATTGTCCATTTTCCTTTAGTTTTTGTGCGATTATTTCGAGTGTTGTTGCAAATTCATAAACTGTTTGCTGTTCCTTATGCTTAACTAAAACTTGAGTTGCTACTTTGCTTTGTTCTCTCATAGGGCTCACTCCTCGAAACTATTGTTACTCTTATTATAGCATATGTGTGAATATAAGGTATTTTTGTTATTGATATACTGATACCCAATAAAAAAACTCCCTTGGCGAAGGGGCGTTACGTAATTTATGAGAAAACTAATCCGTATTAAAGGATATGTGAGCGTAATATATAGTATTTTTCTGCATAAGGAAGTCCGATTTCTAACCCTCGCATTTCTGCCCATTTTTTTACACTTTCTGGGGAAATTAAATGATTAGGAGGACGCCTTTGGGATTTATGCTTTAGAAATGAATCCACTTTCATTTGAATTGTGTTAGATAGATCCAAGTATAGCTCCCCAGTATTCCAGAATTTTTGGTATTGCCAAGAAATAAGAGGATATTCATACATGGCAATGAGCTTGATGAGTTGACCTGGTTTAGGTCTGAGCGCTGCAAAGCAAGTATCAAATAAAACGACATGATCTTGATGATAGCTTGGCAGAGGAATAAACACCATAGTAGGCTTGAAATCATTTAAAATTTTGTCTAGCTTTGAAATAAGTTCGTTTTTAGGCATCGTATCAAGTAGTGAATCTTTATCGTGGTACAAGACTTCAAAATCAAGACAACCAAGTATTTCTAATGCCTCTTTCAGTTCATTTATACGAGTGGCAGCGGTTACCGTTTCATGACTATGAGGGTGAGTTATTTCTCCAACGGCGATGACAACTACTTTAACTTGATTTTTAAATCGACACCCCTTTTCAATTAATCCTCCACATCCGAGCACTTCATCATCAGCATGGGGAGCAATGATTAAAATTCTTTCCTTTCCTGTTGTAATCATGAATTCACCTCCTTTGAATTTTACATAAGTCTCTGTTTGCGAATAATTTCAATCGTTTCTGGACCACAATGAAAAAGCATATCGATGATTGAAAGATTTGGTAGGAAGTCTCCAAAGAGCTGCTGATAATTTGGATGCTTAAAATTTTGATAGATTAGCTGGATTTGACGTTCATTAAAATAGTTTTCGTCATTGTAGACTTTTGCACCTGTGCCAGATATATAAATATCTCCACCTAAGTGGGAAACAATTTTAGCATTTCGCTCATTTTTGCTACCAAAATCTTGATTAAAATCTGATTCTAATATAATTTTAGTCGGAATCTGTAACAACCATTTTATATGATGGATTAACGCAATATTTAATGGGGCAATATGTGTCCATTGTTTTGAAAATATCGCTTGAAAGCCGTCCTTATAAAGCGACCAAAACTTACTTTTTTTATAGTTCGCCTCTATTGCCTTCCAATGAGCAATGGACCAATTTCTGTCTTGTGCTATTGTTAATTCGTTAATTGGTATTTCCTTATTTTTTAATGGAACTGTTAGTAGTAGACTTCCATTTGGAGTTTTTATTTTTGAGCGATTCGTATAGCCGCTTTTCGAATGTACGGCTTTATCTAAAAGAACAAAAGTATCTACACAATCTAACTTATCGAAAAACCCTATCCACGGTAAATAATTAGGCTGATGAATGGCTATTTTCATAATTTTTCCTTCACTTTGTAATTAATATTTGTTATTTCCGGTACGGTTTAATTTTCCCCAGCCGACGTGATTGCCTCTTATAGCTTTAAAAACGACTTTCCATGTTACGTAAGCTAGTAAATATCGATATGCTAATCGCTGAACTATGAGCCAAAGGAGAGGCTTCATTCGTTCTTTCCCCAGTTTAAAAGCAATAAAAGAGTTTAGTAAATCGGTTAGGTAAAACAGTAGTGAGAATAAAAAAATTGAAGTCGTACCCTTGAAAATTGAGATGATAAATACGATATCGATTATCGGAGAGGTTAAGAACAGGAAATAAGAAAACAATAGACTGGGTATCGCGAAAAATTTTAATCCTTTATTAGGAGAAGTGAGTATATGTTTTTTATGCTTCCAAATAACCTGAAGAGTACCATACGACCACCGAATTCGCTGCTGTATAAAATCTTTTAATGTTTCAGGGCATTCTTCATAAGAGATGGCACGATCTTCGTAGATAATTTTATAGCCAGCATTTAAGATACGTAGTGTTAAATCTGCATCCTCAGCTAAAGTGTCATGGTGATAGTAGCCAACCTCCTGTATAACACTCTTTCTCCATGCGCTATTAGATCCTGGAACAACTGTAATGCAATTTAGTTCATCCAGTGCTCTTTTATCCAGTTGGTTAGCAGTGACAAATTCAATATGCTGCCATAACGTAATTGGATTCATCATATTGCCAATCTTACAGTTACCTGAAACTGCGGCAACTGTAGAGTCTGTAAAGTTTTCGACCAAACGAGAAATTGTAGATTTTTGGAATACGGTGTCTGCGTCAATTGTAATGATAATATCCCCAATCGCGTGTTGAATGCCTAAGTTCAGGGCAGATGTTTTACCTCCATTAATTTTTCGAATTAAAGTAACTTTATGTGAGAACGAAAATATTTTAGTGACAATTTCTGCTGTGCTATCTGTAGAGCCATCGTCTACTATCAGAATTTCAGTGATAGGATAATCGCTTTTCATAATCGCTCGTATCGTTCTCCGAATGACAACCTCTTCGTTATAGACAGGTATAATCACTGTGACACGAGGTCTAAACGCTTTAAAATAATCTTGATTAATTGCGCGATATTTGTAGAGAATTTTATTTCGTCTATATTGCTTAATGCTAAAGTAGATTAGTATAACCATGCGAAAGAATCCTATTGCAATGGATAAAATAAGGTAAGAAACAAAAAGGATGACAGCCCAATGAAGCAAATTAGCACTATAAGTTTTCATCCAAGGGAAATTAGCTAATTTATTTTCATGGAGGATATACATCGTTATAGAAGTAACTAACATTAGTAAGCAGACAAAAATGCAATATTTAATAATAAGCCAACGCTTTCCCTTTTGGTCATGGAAAATCATCTATACAACACTTCCCTCCTTTTTTTATTTATATGAAAAGAACTCATTAGTGCTTATGTATTTGACTAGATTAGAAGGTAGAGATGACAAATAGTAAATAATTTTTCCTGGAAATATTGGAGTGCCTCTAGTAGAAGTAGCGTACTTAAACAATTTGTTATGATACACTGGACAATAGAATTTTTTGATTACGTAAGGAGCTTAGAAAATGATAGTAGGGCATTATTTATATACATATGGCTATAGGCATGATGAAGCCGAGCTATGTCGACTAGAAATGCGTAGTTTTTTTGGTAAGGATACGGATTCTAATGTGCTAATTAGTGATAAGGGGATTTTACCTAATAGAAGCCCATTTATTAAAGAACGCCTTCATATTTTATTTGAAGGTGGGAGTATTGAAGAGATTTGTCGGGCGACCTCACAGCTTACAATTTATGAGGATACATTTAAAGTTATTTGCCTAAATCATACAGTGCTTGCAATGGAGCCGAAAATGAGCCACCAGGAACGACGAGAAGTGGAGCGGAACATCGGTGTAACAATTGAGGCTGAACCAGATTTAGAGCATCCAGGTACATTATATGGGATTGTTCGTTTAGAGAATCGCTGGTATTTTGGTGAGCTAATCCAAGGGGAAGCGGTTTGGTTAAAGCACCAGCAGCGGCCCCAGGAGTATTCGACAGCGCTTAGCACAAAGGTTGCAAGAGCTATCGTAAATATCGCAGTACCACAAATTGAAGGGGTGCGAGTAATTGATCCATGCTGCGGTATCGGAACAGTACTAATTGAGGCGCTTTCGATGGGTATTTACATTTTAGGACGGGATATGAATTGGTTCGTAACGTCAGGGTCGCGAAAAAATATTGCTCATTTTGGCTACAAAGGTGAGGTACAGCTGGGCAAAATAGAGGAGATAGAGGGCCGGTACGATGTAGCAATTATTGATATGCCCTATAACGTATTTACACATAGCTCGTTAGAAAGTCAGATAAGCATAGTCAGATCTGCTCGTCGTATTGCAAATCGCGCGGTGTTTGTAACGGTGGAGCCATTAGATGAAGTGATTACAGAAGCCGACTTTCAAATTATTGATCGCTGTGTCATACGGAAAGGGAGCTTTACAAGACAGGTTATTATTTGCGAATAACGATAATGAAAAGGCGGCTACATCCCTTTAAAAGGATGTAAGCCGCTTTTAATAATGCTCTTTACAAATCGTATTGATTATTTACATAGTAAGTTAATTGGATAATAGAATCTTCGTTTAACTTATAAGCCATAACTAGTAAATACATTCCTTTATCTTCTTTTGAAAGATCGATTGTAAATTGCTCAGCATTTGGTGCAAGCTGCTGAACATCTACGAATATTTCTTTGTTCGTTTTCGTATGTCTTAGCCCAATTTGATAAGGGTTTACATAGTGACCATCTAAGCTTTTTACTAAGTTTTGCACTGTCGTTACGGGTCCCGTTAAGCTTTTTACTTCTACGATTTGTGGGTGTGCGGTGACAGTTTCTAATTTACGTAAATCTTTTAATGGTGAGAAATTAGTAATTGCATTTCCTGAAATGTTTAGTGAAACTAAATGTTTAGCATATTGTAAGCCTTCTAAACTTGAGATTCGATTAGATGGACTACTTAGGCTCGTCAGTTTGTACATATCACGTAATGTAATTTCTCCTGTAAGCCCGAGTGTCTGCTGGATTGCCTTCTTCAGATTGTAATCTTGTATTGTAATAACTTGATCGAAATCGATAGCTACTAATGAAGCTATTGCTTGTTTGAGCGTTTCTACAGCTTGGTCAATCGCTGCTTGAGTTGCTTGTGGATGGGTAAGTAGCTCTTCCGCTTGTGCCATGCTAGCTCGTAAAGCCTCCATACTTTCAGCTGTGTAGTTTTCAGCGTTAATGGCTTTTGCTTCTTCAATCGTTAGTGCTAAATCTTGTGTGAACACGCGGTCTGGGTTTGCGAAATGCAATTTAGCATCTCCCCATGATGCATGGTCAGAGCCGTTGCCATTTCCTCCGTCAGTGACGACTAACTTCAGCTCTTTTGCACCACTAATATTGACTTCAATGAACTTTTGTGGATTTCTCGAAGCCATTAAGCCACTGTCAAATTGTTTTTCGCCATCAACAAAAACTTGGAATGTCACAGAGCCAATTGAGCCAAACATTTGACGGTCTACGCCAACAAATGCAGTGAAGTAATCGGCATCTGTATTTGTTAAATTATAGACGATGGTTGAGTTGGAGTGGGCACCAATGCCTTTTTCGTAAACTTTTTCGCTACCATCTTCTTCTGTTAGTCTGATTTTCTTTTGACTAATGGCTAAGTCCTTTACAGGTGTAGCATAACTGTACTGCACAAATTGCCAGTCGAAATCTGATAGGTAATGATAGTCATTCATATCGACAACAGAGATTGTTCGTGTTTTTGTCACTTCATTGCCATCACTATCCTTGACTGTATAGGCAAGCTCATACTTTCCAGTGCGATTAAAGTTGACGTGATCGGCTCCAGTTATTTTTACAGCATCCGTTAAATTTCCATCTTCGGCATCCGTTGCAGAATAATTTCCGTTGATGCTGATCGGTGTTCCGACTTTCGTAGCAACATCTTTAGGAATCGAAAGCTGTGGCAGTCCATTTGAAATATAAAACTTAGCATCAGCAAAGTTCGCATGGTCCGATGCATTTCCATTACTTGAATCATTGGCAATAAGGGTCAATTCTTTGACACCCTTCAGTGGAACTCTTACTAATTTTGCTTCTGTGTTGTATTTCATCACGCCGCTATTATATACTTCTTGACCATCTGCTACGATTTTGAACGTAACAGTGGAGTTATTATTTGCAGCGATGTTTTGGTCTACACCAACGATTGCTTCAAAGTAGTCGTAGTTTTTGCCTGCAAGATCATATACGATGGTAGAGTTTGCATGTGTCCCGATTCCTTTGGCAAATTCTTTTTTCTCACCATTCACGAGTAGTTTAAGCGAGCCACCTGAAGAAGCTTTGTCTTTGTTTACCTTACTCCAAGTAGTTTGTGCAGACGTCCAATTAATATCGGATGCAAATTGCGCATCACTGTATACATAAATCGTTTTTGATTTCGTAGCAACGTTGTTATCGCTATCTGTTACAGCATACTCGATTGTGTAAGTACCTGTTTTGCTTGTAGTAAAGCCATTAGCATTTACTTGGACTTGTTGTTTTAAATCGCCATCTTCTATATCTGATGCTGTCACATATTCTAAAAGATCCACGTCACTGTTTAACTTCAACATTGAGAAGTCTTCAGAAACTGTTAAAGTCGGCATACTAGAGTCTTTCGTAAACTTCGCATCCGCCCATACAGTATGGTCAAATGAATTACCATTTTCATTTGCATCTGTTGTCACGAGCTTTATTTCTTTCGCGCCTGTTACAGGAATTCTTACAAATTCATGCTCAGTGTTGGATTTAAATACTTTACTATCGAATTTTTTTTCGCCGTCTACCCACACTTCAAATGTGGCGGATGAGGCTTTTCCTTTTACGTTTTGGTCTATGCCGATATAGCTTTCAAAGAAATCAAAGCCTTTGCCTTCAATGTCATAAATAACTTCTGAATTTGCATGTGTTCCAATTCCTTTGTCATAAGAAGCATCTAACCCTTGTCTCACGAGTGTAATAGGAGTGCCAGGCGTGGCTGTATCCTTTTTCAAGCCTCCATATTGGATGTTCGCCGATTTGGCATTCATATCGGAGACATAGGCATAATCACTTGTTACGGACACTTTTGTTGTTTTAGTTGCTGTAATATTCGCATTCTTTACTTCGTAAACAATTTCATAGGTCCCTTTTTTAGCAACATTGACATTATTCGATTCTATTACGACATCTTCTGTTATAGTATCCCCAGCATATGAGGCTGCTTTCACATAATCCATCGGGTCATAAGGTTGATGTAATTTGAGTGTTACGTGCTCCTCAGCAGATAAGGCAGGTTGCTGTGATTCCACTTCAACGGGCTTTAAACTATTAAGTTTTTTGTCATAAGCTACGATTTCATACGTATGGGGAGTTGTTACATCTACATTTTTATCAACAAATGACAGATTTGTTGTGTAGCCAACTACCTTGCCATCTCGAAGTATTTCATAACCCATAGCAGCATCTTTATTGGCCGCATCGATATCATATGTGATTGTAATCTCATTCTTTTCTTTATTTGCTTTTAGAGCATGTACCGTAACATTCGCATCGTTTGAGAATCCGGATCCTTCATAGCCTCGTCCTACACTATGCATGTATTGTAATTTCACACTTGGTTTAGGTAAATGAGCTACCTTTTCCTTCATCTTATCAGTAGCCGTTACATAGCCCCAATCTTCGAAAAATACTGTTAAATCTGTTTCTGTTGCTAAAGATAAACCTACAACTAATCTTTGCAAGTTGCTTCCTAAGCCATTCATCACACCATCTGGATTTTCCCGAGCAATACGAGAAGCCTTACCATAGCTGTCTTCTCCGTAATAATATTGCACTTGCTCTAGTATGCCTAAGTAAGTCCAGAAGCCATGGTTTACTGTTTCACCTGAAAATCTTTTGTATAATGTGTTCCAATCTACTCGGTCGTTATTACTGTTTTCGAATTTCTTTCTTAATATGACCGAGTATAGATTGTTCGTGATTTCACCGTGTTCCATCGAGGAGTTATTAATGTTATGGCCCCATTCATGGAAATAAGCCCAACCATCATTACCGGGAACGCCAAATGGTTTCACGATTTGTTTGAAGAAGCCATCATCTCTTCTTGTAGAGTTTCCACCGTTATATCCAGTGTATCCCCAATCAGACCATGCATAAGGTCCTTTAGTAAACACCCTTGAAGTAAACTTCGCATTAAAGCGGCGATCATTTGCTGTGTAACCGCTAATTGTTTGGAACTCTTTCCACATGCTTTCCCAGTCGTTCATTGTGTCTGCTACTGTTTTTCCTGTCGGTTTTAATTCTTGTATTCCTTTTAGTGCACCAGCAGCAGTTGTAGAGATTGTATTATTTTCAGAAACAAGCTCTGCCACATTATAGACAACGCCTTTCGGGATGCCATTGGCAAAGTCTTGATCATTTGTACTCATGTTCGCGACATATGCTTCTAGCTCTTTTTCGAATGCTGCAAGGTCCGTTTTTCCGTGATAGTAAACAGGGAAGGCTGTACCACCAACTAATCGTGCATTCGGTGCATAAGCTTGCTGGTTTGGTAACGCGGGATTTTCTATATAAACAACAGCAGGTTTCATATTGTCATAGGAAGGAGCCGTTATCGTATTTAAACCTGGTTTTAATGAATATCTTCTAATCCAGCCGTTTTTATCATCCGCTATTTGTCCTAGTACTAAGTTCGGCATGACGCCATTTTTATCGGCATCCACAAAAACTTGAATCGTCTCACCCGGTACGACATATTTGCCAAAAGTATCTAAAGAGAAAGAGGTTCTAGCAATTTGATGCTCTCTTGCCTCTGTACTCGAGTTCCCTCGTTGTGATGCAGTGACGATTGCCTCGGTCGAAACATTGCTGTTATTAAGTACATCTTTTGCGATATGTAAGTGTACTTGTAACTGTTCCTTTAATGGATGTGTAGCAGCCTCTGCTTCTAATTGATTGATGACGCTTAATGAAGCAAATTCAGGCTTTAATTCATTCATTAAGCCGTTCGTGAATAGGTTGATTATTTTTTCTTGTACAGGATCTTCACGATAGAATGCTAATTCCGATAAAGTAGCCCAATTTTGATTGGATTTTTTGAACTTAAATTTCACTCGTTTAAATGTAGCTGGGGCAAACTTCGCCTCTACTAATCCAGTGACCATATTCTGCTTGCCTTTTGAGACAAGCTCGTACGTATCACCTTTAGACGTTTGTGAACTATAAATCTCAAACTCTTCAGCAAATCCTTTACGGTCTGAAGGTCTTGCGCCGTAAACAATTCGATTAAGTGTTACTGCTTCTTTGAATTCTACTTCCACTTCATTCGTAAAATGAGCAGAGTTACTCGTATTCGTTTCCCAATATGTATTTACATTTTCATCGATTGCATTTTCGATTACAGCACTCGCATAATGCCCTCCGTTGTTACGTATGCTTTTTATGTTTCCATAGTCCATTCTAAATAATGCTGAATAGGCTGCATTAGCGTAGTTGGTAAAGGGCATCGTTACTGCTGTCGTTACTTCAGTATTTTCTCTATTTATTAGAACTTTAGCATTTTCAATATCTTCATAAAATAGAGGGTAAAGGGGATGTCCCTGTGATTCTGCATCTAGTGTATTTAGCGCTTCAATCGTATGAAATGCTTCGCTGACCGCACTGTATGTGTGATCTGTAAAGAGTTTTTCCATTTTTTCAGATACAGGATCTTCTTTATAAAATTGAAATTCTGCTGCACTTGCCCAGTCTTGATTTGCTTTTTTGAAGACAAATTTTACACGCTTAAATTGTGTAGGGTTAAACTGAATTTCCACGATATCGCCAGTAGAGCCTGTATACTCACCAGCTGAAACGAGTGTAAAATCATCACCTGTTTCTGTAGTAGAACGATAGATTTCAAATTGTTGTGCAAAGCCTTTACCTTTAGCACTTTCTTGACGGGCAGCATAGACAATTCGATTTAAAGTAGTCGTTTCGTTAAAATTAATAACGACTTCATTCGTGAATGTAGTACTGTTCGGTTTACCTGTTTCCCAGTGCGTATTCATATCGCCATCTATAGCCTTATCAACCGTAGAGCTATAATATTTTCCACCGTTATTGGAGATAGATTTGATATTAGTATGAGCCATTTTAAATACATTATTGTAGGCATGTAAAAGGTTTTTTCCATATAAATCAAATTTTTTAACCGAAGCAGTAGAGGTACTAGCTTGGGCTGTCATATTGACAATGCTTTCATTCGTACTATCACTCGCTAAAACATTTATTGGACCACCGACTAAATTAAAAGTCAAGGCCGCTACGGATGCCATCTTAATAACTTTCATATACTATTCCTCCTGATGAATGTATCCCTAAGAAGCACATAAAAAAAGCTACTCAAAAAAGAGTAGCTTAATCTGATATAAGAGCATCATTAAAAAATTCCACAGAAAAATGGTTCGTTTTTAATAGAGCCTTACTAAACAAAAAGTAGAATGTACTCTTCGGCAACTGGCTGACTTAGTTATATAAACCTTAGTCCCTATAGCTTTGCGTCCCTAAATTTCTTTAGGTTTGCCTATTCAATTTTATATCTAAAGAATAGCATAGTGAAAATTATTTCCAAAGTACATTTTGTACCATATTTTACTAACTTTAATAATTATAAAGCACCGATAAAAATTAATTTTTAGTAAATAAATCACTCTAATCTAATGAGTCATAAGACATTAGTGATAGTAGGATAGTGGCTACTAATTATAGAATTGTATTTCTAGATAAAACGAGCAATATCTGATAGAGGTAAACGAGATGAACCATATGCTGGCGCAGCTCCTTTACCAATTGCAATTAGTACGATTGGGAAAAGATTTTGGGGTAGTTCAAATCTTTTCGTAAACTTTTCTTTATCAAATCCACCCATTGTTACCGTATCAAAGCCTTTTTCTTTTGCAATAAGCATCAATTGCATTGAAATGAGACCCGCATCAAAAGTGGCAACATTTTTTAAAATTTCTAATGGAGCAGAAGGGTACAGATAATTTGTATTTTTAATCATCGTATTTTTCTGTTCTTCTCCCATATGACCTTCTGCTACATTTTGTGTATATATTTTTTCAACGTTTTTATACATTTCCGCATCACCTAAAACGGCAATAACTGCAGAACATGTTTCAATCTGTTCTTGGTCGTTAGCAATCCCACGAAGCTCCTTTTTTGTTGCATCATCTTGAATAACAAGGAATCTCCATGGTTGTAGGTTACTAGAAGAAGGAGCGCTAGTCGCTTCTGAGATGATTTCCTCAAGCTGTGCCTGCGTTATTTTAAATGTCGGATCGTATTTTCGTACAGATTTTCTTTCTTGCATGATTGTGTATAGATCCTGTGTAGTCGTTAACATATAATTTCCTCCTATAAACTTACTAATAATAAGTTGATAATTAGAATCTTACCATTAGTAAGTTTGTTCGTCAAATAAAAAATATTGTATGTTATAATAATAGGAAAATGAATTTACTAAACGGGAGGCTATAATATGACGCAACCGAACTGTAAACATATATGTAGTAACTATCATCAAGCGATTGAATTTATAGGAAAACGCTGGATGGGAATGATTATATATACGCTTCTATCTGGCCCAAAAAGGTATCATGAAATTCATGCCACAATTTCTGGGATATCCGATCGATTACTAACTGAACGTTTAAATGAACTTGTCAATGAGGGATTAGTCGAAAAAAAATATATAGATTCTTCTATAAAAAAAGTAGAATATGAATTGACACCTAATGGTTTAGCGTTTAAGGAAGTTATTTTAGCTATTGTAAAATGGATAGAGTTTTGTGATTTTGAAAGTAAGGAAACGAAGTAAAGTAAATTTCGTAAAAAGATTAGCGTTTCATTAAAGATAAAACGGCCCGAGCCTTGATTATTCAGGGCTCGGGTCGTATTTTAAGCAAACGGTGCGCTTCTGCTTTTCTTATTTGTCTAGCTCCAGCGCCCAGCCCCTCGAGGTCGCTTCATCCCCTCGGTCGAAAGCTGAAGGGATGCTTTCGATTCGAGGGTTCCAGCGCTTGTCGGGGCTAAACGGTGCGCTTGCGCTTTTCTTATTTTCTTGAAGCCAACTTCCACCCTTGAATCATCACTAACGGTATTAGCGAAAGCGTATAAATTGTCCCGAGCTGTGCTGCGCTAAGTGTTGCTACTTCAAAAATACCTTGTAGATTAGGAAGTAATAAAACTATGTGGAGTAGCGTAACTCCGATAGCAAATGCTAGCCAGCTATGTTTATTGGAAAATAGTCCAACGCTGAAAATCGATTCCTTTGAGCGGCAGTTAAAGCCGTGAAGGAGTCTTGATAAGCATAATGTAGCAAATGCCATCGTACTTGCTAAAACTGAATCACCAGTCGATAATCCAATCCAAAATGCAGCACCGGTAGATATCCCGATGAGCAATCCTTCAAATAATACTTCCATGGCAAAGGTTTTATTCAGTATAGGTATTCGAATATCACGTGGCTTTTCCTGCATTACTTTAGAATTGTGTGGCTCTAACCCGATAGCAATGGCAGGTAAGCTATCTGTTAATAAATTGATAAACAGTAAATGTACCGGTGCAAATGGTGCTGGTAACGCAAATAGTGTAGCGAATAATACGACGAAAATAGCACCAGTATTACCCGAAAGTAAAAACTTAATAGCATTTTGGATATTCGAATAAATGCTACGTCCATTCGAAATAGCTTTCACAATTGTCGAAAAGTTATCATCGGTTAGGATCATTGAGGATGCATCTTTAGCTACCTCTGTTCCAGTAATGCCCATCGCTACACCGATATCGGATTGCTTTAGGGCAGGTCCATCATTGACACCATCACCCGTCATTGCGACAATATTTTCCTTTTCCTGCCACGCCTTAACGATACGAATTTTATGCTCAGGCGATACACGTGCATACACAGATATACTCTCGACTAAGTGCTGTAGCTCTGTGTCCGTCAGCTTGTCTATTTCCTTTCCTTCAATCGCCTCAGATGCATTATTTAATATGCCGATTTTTTTTGCAATTGCAGCAGCCGTAATTTTATGGTCTCCTGTAATCATTACGGGCTTTATACCAGCTTGTTTACATTGTTCTACTGCCTCTTTTGTTTCTTCTCGTGGTGGGTCCATCATTGCTGTTAGTCCGACAAAAGTTAAGTTATGTTCATCTTCTATCGTAATAGAAGCATTCGAAACCTTTTTGTATGAGAAGGCTAGCACTCGTAAGCCATTCATTGAAAATTGTTGATTTGTCTCCTCAATTGCTTGCTTATGTTCATTAGTAATATCAATAATTCCATTCGAAGTGGCTATTTTTGAAATACGCGAAAGAAGTACATCTACCCCGCCCTTTGTTATCATAATAAGCTCGTCCTGTATTCGGTTGACTGTACTCATACACTTACGTTCAGAGTCAAACGGTACTTCACCAACACGTGGATACGCTTCGCGGATAGCAAGCTCGTCAAGATTATACTCCTCGCCAAAGTTTACAAGTGCAATTTCTGTCGGATCGCCGATTTCCTTATCATCAAGTGTGACTGAGTCATTGCAGAGTAGCGCCATTAGAACAAAGTTTTTTTGCAGCTCGTCCTCTTTATCCAGTTCATCATGTAGCATGACAGTTTGGTTTACATAAACTTCTTGAACGACCATTTTATTTTGGGTTAATGTCCCTGTTTTGTCTGAGCAAATAACAGAAATACTTCCTAGACTTTCAACAGCGTGAAGCTTACGGATAATGGCATTTTCCTTCGCCATTTTTTGAGTGCCAAAAGCAAGTACAATTGTAACGATAGAGCTTAACGCCTCCGGGATGGCTGCAACAGCTAGTGAAACAGCAAACATAAAGGAATCTACGAGCTCTCGACCACGAAATAGATCAAGTGTGAAAATTACGATACAAATGAGAATGATACCTAAAGCGAGCTTTTTTCCAAATTGGTCAAGATTTACTTGAAGTGGGGTTTTCTTTTCTTTAGCACTTTCCAGTAAATTTGCGATTTTACCAATTTCGGTCTTCATGCCGATAGAAGTAACAAGCACCTTCCCGCGACCATTTGTGACGAAGCTTCCTGAAAACACCATATTTTTTTGGTCTCCAATTGAAACATCGTTTTGTTGTATTCTTTCAATAAACTTATCAACAGGTAGTGATTCGCCTGTTAGTGAGCTTTCATTAATTTGAAGACTATAGCTTTCAATAATTCTCCCATCTGCAGAGATATAGTCTCCTGCATCGACATGAAGAATATCTCCTACGACTACTTCTTTCGAAGGGATTTCAATGATTTGACCATCACGAAAAACCTTTGCTATCGGGGAGGCCATCTCCTTTAAGCTATTTAAGGAATGCTCTGCCTTTACATGTTGAACAGTGCCTAAAATTGCATTTAATAGAACTACAACAATAATAACGATAGAGCTTTCTAACTCACCTAAAAAAACTGAAATAATGGCTGCTAAGATCAGGATGATAACTAGGAAATCCTTGAATTGCTCGAGAAATACGCTAACAATATTTTTTCTTTTTCCTTCTTGTAATTCATTGAAGCCAAACTGGGTACGTCTTTGCTGTACCTCCTGCTCTGTTAATCCTTGTAAAGATGCTTGTAGCTCGTCTAGTACTTCTTCGGATGATTTTTGATAAAAATGTGACATTGAAATCTCCTTCACACGTTAGATTTTCCGAGGTTTATTTTTCTAATATAAGGCAATATTAACAAATTAATTCTATGTTGTTCAACGGATAGAGCATAGAGTATAAAATTTGGGAAGATTATTTATTTTTAATGTATATTTTAGCCTACCAATAAGGAATTATTGGAATATATCTGAATATATTAAAGTGAGGTGATTTTGTGGAGCGTGTATTTGTAATTGGAGATATTCATGGGAGCTTTCAGGAGCTGGAGCTACTATTAACAAGGTGGGATTCAGAAACAGAAAGATTAATTTTTTTAGGAGATTATATTAATCGTGGTAAGGACAGCTTGAGTGTATTGCAGACGATAAAGAGCCTTGTCGAACACAATGGAGCCATTGCATTAATGGGCAATCATGAGGCAATGTTTTTAGAGTGGTTGAACGAACCATATAGTACGACAGATTTATTGCTCAAAATGGGTGGAGCGACGACAATAGAAAGTATGTCGACTAAAGAAATGCGAGAAAATGAAAGTCTGGATGCTTTTGTTGCAGCGATTAAAACAGAGCATGCCTCTATAGTGAACTGGCTTAAGACCCTACCGTTATATTATAGATGGCATCACTATTTCTTCGTACATGCTGGAATCAATCCCGAGGTAGAACGCCCTGAAAGTTCAACGAGTGATGATTTCCTATGGATTAGAGATGATTTTACACATGCCACACATGAAGCAAAAGAAACAGTTGTATTTGGGCATACGCCAACGATGAATTTAAATGAGGATGAAAGCAGTAAAGTGTGGATTTCCTCATGTAAAAAGAAAATCGGCATTGATGGCGGGGTTGTTTATCCAAAGGGACGGTTAAATGGGATTGTACTCCATCATCAGCCGACTCCTATGAGAGTTCACTTTGTACAGTCTGGGCACATTTATACGGAGCAATTTATTCAGTAATAAGCATAAGCGGAGTTGCTTATGCTTTTGTCATTTTACTTGAAGAAAACTCTATTACATAAATTAGGGAATTTTATTTGTGATTGAGAACATCTCAACTTATTATAGAAAGTATAAAAGAAAAAGGTGATCGTATGACAGAGCATATTTTTACATTACAAACAAGTTGGCATGGGGGGAGGAATGATGTCGGTACGATTGAAGCGGAAAATTTAAAATCAAAAGTTTCTATTCCACCTGAGATGAACGGTCCTGGTGTCGGAACAAATCCTGATGAAATGCTGCTTGGTGCAGCTGCTACGTGCTATATTATTTCACTAGCCGCAATGCTAGAGCGATTGAAAATCAAAGCAAAATTGTCGATGGAATCAGATGGAATTGTCGATGTCACTAATGGTGTATTTACATATCGGCAAATCATTCATAAGCTATCTGTTCGTTTAGAGGAGGATAGCGAAAAGCATAGAAGAATGGTCGAGCGATTAGCACATAAAGCTGAAGGAACTTGTATGATAAGCAAGGCACTCCGAGGGAATGTCGAAATTTCCCTACAGTTAACATTGGAATAAAAGGGGGTGGGGGTTATGA
The DNA here is from genome assembly GCF_036662795.1 of Lysinibacillus sp. 54212. Lineage (NCBI taxonomy): Bacteria > Bacillati > Bacillota > Bacilli > Caryophanales > Bacillaceae > Lysinibacillus > Lysinibacillus sp. 54212. The sequence goes on along the minus strand of NZ_JBAFWZ010000011.1, from coordinate 95,153 downwards.
GCGGTTTGCATTTAACGATACAGGTGATCATTGCTGCTATCGTTATTTTCATTATAAGTGGTCGTTTAATAGGTTCTAATGTGAATTTAACTAAACGAGTATTATCGGTAGTAATGAGTGTGTCCTTTACGACATTCGTTTTTTGGTATACTTATTTACGAGATAATGGAACGAATGTTGATAGCTTAGTAGAAAATGTACTAAATGTTGCTACACTCCTATGGTTTGGGAGTATGCTGCTTATTTCTATGCTGCTTTATCTATTTTTTGAATTATTTGACCCTATCGGCTTAAACGAGAACGGAGAGCGGATAAAAGGGAAGCGGAATTTCTTTCAACGAATCGCAACCTATTGGCGCCAACAAAAGCGACTTCGCCAAGTGTTAAAAATTGCAATGACAAATGGCATCACACGGACGATGAATTATGTAAGAAACCGTGATGATGAACGCGAATTAGCGCTTGCCTTGCGATTAACTTTAGAGCAATGTGGCGGTATATTTATTAAGTTTGGTCAAGTATTATCAACAAGGAAGGAGCTTTTTTCGCCAGTTTTTATCGAGGAGCTAGAGAAGCTTCAACAAAATGCTCCTGTCCTTCCGAATGAGAGAGTCCAAAATATATTAAAAAATAATTTAAAGGCTCCAATCCATGAGATTTTCTCTTATTTTAGTGAAGTCCCATTGGCAGCAGCCTCCATCGGACAAGTACATAAAGCAGTCCTTCGGCGAACAAATGAGCAGGTTGTTGTGAAATTATTACGTCCAGAAGTAAAGGAAATTATGCGTAATGATCTTAGTATTCTTGTGGAGTTTGCAACATGGGTATCGAGTAAATCTACTTGGGCAGAAAGCTTAGGCTTCAAGGAATTAGCGGTGGGGTTTGCTACTGCTCTTCGCGAAGAAATTGATTTTAACACCGAGGCTCGGAATATGATGCAAGTAACGAATATGATGAAAAAGACGAGCGTGAAAGTGCATATCCCACGTGTATATACTGAATTTAGTAATGAAAATTTAATAGTGATGGATTTCATAGATGGTTCATCTGTTACAAATGCCAGTGCGATATTTGATAAACTCGATATTGACCGCCATGAATTTGCGGAAAATTTATTATATTCCCTTTTAGATATGCTCCTTGTTTCTGGGGTGTTTCATGCGGATCCACATCCAGGAAATATTTATGTGGATAGACGTTCAGGTATTGCAACCCTACTTGATTTTGGTGCAGTTGGGCGTTTAGCGGCACCACAGCAGGAGGGACTAAAGCTCTTTTTAGTCGGCATTAGTCAAAATAATGCAAGTATTTTATTTGATGGGGTGACGTTGCTTGTGGAAAATGCCCACTCTGTTGATCGAAATGATATAGAGCAGGCGATTAGCCAGGTGCTGCTCAAAATATCGTATGTAGATCAAATTCCTACAGATGAACTTATCTATTCGATTTTTTCTATCGTGCGTGAGTTCGGCCTACAGTTTTATCCGGCTGTAAGTGTGGCGCTACGTGCGATTGTTACGTTAGATGGAACGTTACGTATAATTGATCCGGAGTTTGATATTTTCCAGGAGGCTAAAAACTATTCGAGTGACTATGTGAAATCGAGCTTTAAGCGTCCGTTTAAGGAGCCTATGCAAGTAGTGGAGCGAGTTGAAGAGGAGTTAGCTTTATTGCTGCCAAACTTGCGAAGAATTCCTCGACGAATTGATCAGCTTGTGAAAAAGGTCGAAAGTGGAAAAATAATATTACATCATGATATTTTTTCTGATAAAGCCAATGCGAAGTTTGTTACAGAGCTATTTTCACAGTTTATTCTATTATTCGTGGGAATTACATTCGGTATTATTTCCGTTTCGTTACTTGCGATTTCACAGTTTATCCATACTGCCTATGCAATCTATTTAAATACAGCCGCATACCTAGGGCTGTTTCTATGCGCCATATTACTCGTCCGCTTATCGATTCAAGCAATAAGAAATATGAAAAAAATGTAATGAAGGTGGTCGTGAATTTTTCGCGGCCACCTTCTCAATATTTTGAATTTCTTACTCATAAGAAAATCAATTTACTCCATTCAGTGCAAAACCCTTTAATTTCATCTAACCGACCTAAAATATTACCTAAAAATTTTGAAAATTAAATACTATTATTAGAAAAATAAATACTAGTGGATTATGGATAAAGAACATGGAAATATAAATTCTTGTAAACAAACTATTTGTATTTTAATATAACAAAATACTTCTACACTCTGATAGAACGGAGAAAATTCATGATTTTTCGACTAGAAAAATAGTATTTAATAGATAATAATAAATTTGAATACAGGGGAAAAAGAAGGGGTGTATACAATGGGGATGGAAATAATTGTACAAAATACGGAGCAAGAGCAGCATAGACCAGTATGGATTCAAAATGCAGCACAGCTTATTACACTAGCTTCAAATCAAAAGGGGCCTCGAATTAAAGAAGGGATGTCAGAGCTTTCAATTATTGAAGGCGGCAGCGTTTGGATTGAGAATGGTGTAATAAAAGCGGTGGGTACGATGCAGCAAATGATTCCTATTTGTATGCCACGTGCGCACGAGGCAGAAATTGTAGATGCTACGGGGAAAATTGTAACGCCGGGGTTAATTGATCCACATACACATATCGTGCATGGAGGCTCACGAGAATTTGAGTTTGAAATGCGTATTCAAGGTAAAGGATATATGGATATTTTGCAAAAGGGCGGAGGTATTCATGCAACGACAAGAAAAACGCGTGAAGTGTCAGAGGAGCAAATTTATAATGATAGTGCTCACCGTCTAGACTCTTTCCTTCAACATGGTGTTACAACACTTGAAAGTAAGAGTGGATATGGGTTAGATCTTGAAACTGAAATGAAGCAGCTCCGAATAATGAAGCGATTAAACGATAAACATCCAGTAGAAATTATTCCAACCTTTATGGGGGCCCATGCGGTACCAGAAAACTATTCAGGTCGGGCGGATGCTTATGTGGACTATGTGATTCAAGAAATGATTCCGAAAGTAGCTCAGCAAAATTTAGCGAAGTTTTGCGATGTTTTTTTAGAGAAGGGCGTTTTTACACCAGAGCAGGCTGAACGTGTACTCCTTGCAGGAAAGGAGCATGGTCTAATTCCAAAAGTGCATGCGGATGAAATTGAAGCCTATGGAGGAGCCGAGCTGGCTGCAAAAGTTGGCGCTATTACAGCGGATCATTTATTGAAAACGAGTGATGAAGGCTTTCAAAAGCTAGCAGAGAGTGGTGTGATTGCTTGTTTATTACCTGCTACTGCACTTATTTTAGGAGAGCAGCCAGCACGAGCAAGAGACATGATTGAGGCAGGGGTACCTGTGGCGATATCAACAGACTGCAACCCTGGTTCATCCCCTACAACATCGATGCCGCTTATTATGAATTTAGCATGTATTATGATGCGCATGACACCAGCTGAAACGATTTGTGCCGCAACGTATAATGCTGCCTGTGCAATTGGCATGGAGGATAAGATTGGTTCAATTGAAGTTGGTAAGAGAGGCGACGTCGTTATTTGGAACGTATCAAACTACCAAAAGCTAAATTATATGTTTGGCATTAATCACGTGCACGGAGTATGGAAGAAGGGAATTCAGGTTGTCCGTTAAATCTTCTGGTGAGGAGAGGGAAATGTGATTGTCTTAAATGGAAGTAGGTTAACAATCGAACAGATGAAGAGCATTTTATATGACAACTGTAAAATTACTCTGGACGAAGAGGCTAAGAAGCGTGTAATTAAAAGTCGAGAAACTGTCGAGAAAATTGTAAGAGAAGAGAGAATTGTGTATGGCATTAACACAGGATTTGGAAAATTTAGTGATGTTAAAATTGCAGAGCATGAGGTGAATGCTCTGCAGCTTTACTTAATTCGCTCCCATGCTTGTGGTGTAGGGGAGCCTTTTCCAGAGCTTGTTAGCCGTGCCATGATTGTTCTCAGGCTAAATGCATTACTTAAAGGCTTTTCAGGGATTCGTTTAGACGTTTTAGAGCGATTATTGCTTATGGTAAATGAACATATTCATCCGATCATTCCTCAGCAAGGATCGTTAGGGGCTTCTGGAGATTTAGCCCCATTAGCCCATCTTGTGCTGGCGATAATTGGTGAAGGAGAGGTGTTATATAAGGGGAAGCGTGTCCAATCAAGTCAACTATGGAAGCGCCTTAATTTGACACCTATAGAGCTTCGGGCAAAGGAAGGGCTCGCACTCATTAATGGTACTCAAGCAATGACCGCACAAGGAATCATTAATTATATTGAGGCGGAAAAATTAGCGCTCGATAGTGAATGGATTGCCTCTCTGACATTTGAAAGCATGCGTGGTATTATTGATGCTTTTCATCCAGCTGTTCATGCTGCGCGAGGATTTAAGGAACAAAGTGAAGTAGCGGAGCGGATGTGTGAATGGTTAAAAGGGAGCAAGCTAATTACAAAGCAAGGTGAGCTTCGAACGCAGGACGCTTACTCTCTTCGCTGTATTCCGCAAATCCACGGAGCGAGCTGGCAGGTCCTCGCGTATGTAAAAGAAAAGCTTGAAATTGAAACGAATGCTGCAACCGATAATCCACTCATTTTTGATGAAGGAAATCTTGTTATTTCTGGCGGGAATTTTCATGGACAGCCAATCGCCTTTGCCATGGATTTTTTAAAGCTCGCAATAGCGGAATTGGCAAATGTATCGGAGCGTCGAATTGAAAGGCTTGTCAATCCAAGCTTGAATGAGGGATTACCTCCGTTTTTAAGTGCGTCTGGGGGCTTGCAGTCTGGAGCAATGATTTTACAATATACAGCTGCAAGCCTTGTCTCAGAAAATAAAACACTAGCACACCCTGCCTCTGTAGATTCTATCCCGTCCTCTGCGAATCAGGAGGACCACGTTAGTATGGGGACAATTGGTGCAAGGCATGCGTATAGCATTATCCAAAATGCGCGGTGTGTACTAGCAATCGAGGCAATATGTGCCACGCAGGCCGCTCAATATCGTGGACACCATCTATTAGCACCAAAAACAAGTGGAAAGTGGGAGGAAATTAGAAAAATCTCCCCAGCCATGACAGAAGATCGTATTTTATCGAAGGATATTGAAGCAATTACAGACTATTTAAAGGTCTAATATTATTCCGCAAAACTTCTACTACACTACAATAATCCACCAAAAATCATAATCATATCCCGACAAACTTTATCTCTCTATATTTTGCTATAATGAAAGCAAGATGGAAAGAGAGGCATTAAAAAATGACAAAGCAATTATTAATTATAGACGGGATGGCACTTTTGTTCCGATCGTTTTTTGCATCAGCAGCAATGAATCAATTTATTAGGCTAGAGGACGGTACACCAACAAATGGGGTACAAGGTTTTGCACGTCACGTCTTAACAGCGCAAAATATTATGAAGCCAACGCATATAGCTGTTTGTTGGGATATGGGGATGCATACATTCCGCAATGATCTATTCGATGGGTATAAGGCGAACCGACCAGCCCCTCCTGAAGAGATGCTGCCTCAATTTGATATGGCGAAGGAAGTTTCTGCAATGCTTGGATGGCAAAACTTTGGCATCAAAGGTATGGAGGCAGATGACCTTATTGGCTCTATGATTTCCAAATGGAAAGATGACACGAAGATTACGGTCATTAGTGGTGATAAGGATTTATTGCAGCTGTTAAATCCTTCTACGACCATTGCTTTTACGAAAAAAGGCTATTCGGAATATGATGTGTACAATGAGGCCAGGTTTATTGAGGAGTATGGAATACAGCCTAAGCAATTTGCCCATGTGAAGGCATTTATGGGCGATGCAAGTGACGGCTATCCTGGTGTAAAAGGAATTGGTCCGAAAACAGCTTTAAAATTAATCCAAGATTTTAAGTCGATTGATGGGGTATTAGAGGCCTTACCGACATTAAAGCCAGGGCAACGAATTAAAATTGGAGAAAATGAAGAGATGCTGAAGCTATCATATCAATTAGCACAAATTCATTGCGAAGCACCCATCGAAGCGGATTTAGATCAGCTTATTGTGCCAAACTACGATGAGGATACGTTTGGTAGGCTTCAAGAAAGAGGCTTGCGATTAATTGTAAAGCATGCAAAATCGCTAGGATTATAGAACTTGATATCCACATCCTAAAAATCGAGCCAAGGCATTATGCTTTTGGCTCGATTTTTACAAAGCTTACTACACTACGACTATCCTCGTAACGAAAAGAACGAATTTCGCTTTCACGATTCGGACCCCCATTATCATGAATTATTAAATACAGCTCATCATCTTTTATTTCATAGCCAATTAGTGGAACCCAATGATATTTAAATAAAGGCCGCTTCTTTAAAAACCATTGAAACGAAAAATATTGATCGAATTTCATTGCAACTGGATAACCTAGCCGAAGCTGTTCTAACGCTTCGGGTAAATGACAGCTCGCGATGTGAAATTTTGGACCTAGAACCTTTCTTAAGTTTTTAATAAGTCGCCATTTAAATAAACCAATCTTCGTTCCACCTAATATTTTATAAAGATCATTCACACTCTTTTTGGGAATTGTATGGTCGATACATAAGTAGTTTAATATAACAAAGGCTGTTGTTGGTCCGCAAGCTGAAGGATGATATTCAGATCGTACGTCATCACTCCATTGAGACATTCCCTCTACATTTAAAAATACACGCATTTTACATTCCCTCCAGAAAGATAAATGTTCCTACTATAGAAAATTAGGAAGGGATCATCGAATAAAAAAAGCTCGCCTAATGACGAGCCCAAATGCATTATAACGTTTGTGCATTTAAAAATTCTGTTACTTGTGCAGGAGATTTTGCATTTGCACTGTGTAAATGTGCTAACTTCTCACCGTTTTGGAAAATAAGTAGGGAAGGGATCCCCATTACCTGATATTTTTCAGCAAGCTCCGGGAAGTTATCGCGGTTTGCCGAATACCATTGGTAGCCGTTGTACTCTTCTACGATTGGATCGATAAACATATCCATACGTGTGCAGTCCGGACACCAGCCGGCGAAAAATTTTACGATCACTTTTTGGTCAGTTGAAATAATTTCATTAAATTGTTCAAGTGTTAGAATTTCTTGCATACTAATCACGCTCCTTAATTGCTAGTGTACACATTTCAGGGGACCTAGAAAAGAATTTTGCTTTACTAGCACATTACTATAACACTTTTAAAGGTTTATCAGTATAATAGTAATGAATAGTCATTCAGTATAAAGCTAGTCTTATCAACATTTCTAGTGCAATATAATAAATTTATTGAAAATACTGTTAAAAAAGATTGCTAAAAATGACAAAATAATCTACACTAAGAACAGAAAAGCTGTTTTGAGTTTTTTTTTCATCAAAAAATGAATGGTTATTCATTCGGGAAACGTGAAGAAGGGGGATTTCTCATGTCTTACAAAATTCGAAAAGCGGCCGTATTAGGCTCGGGGGTTATGGGTTCAGGTATTGCAGCACATTTAGCGAATATCGGAATTCCGACATTACTTTTGGATATTGTTCCAAAAGAGCTTACAGCAGAAGAACAAGCAAAGGGGTTAACACTTGAGCATTCTGCTGTACGCAATCGCTTTGTGAATGGTGCACTTCAAAAGCTTTTAAAGCAAAAACCGGCACCACTCTCTTCAAAGAAAAACATGGCGTTAATTACACCAGGTAACTTTGAAGATGATTTCGACAAGTTAAAGGACGTCGACTGGGTAATCGAAGTAATTGTCGAAAACTTAGAAATTAAAAAGGGGTTAATGGAAAAAATTGATGCTGTGCGCAAGCCGGGCACAATTATTAGCTCTAATACTTCAGGGGTAAGTATTAATGCAATGGCAGAAGAACGCTCAGAAGACTTTAAGAAACATTTCTTAGGGACGCATTTCTTTAACCCACCACGTTACTTAAAGCTACTAGAGGTCATTCCATCAACTTCAACATGCCCAAATGTTGTTACTTTTATGCAAACTTTTGGTGAAGATGTGCTAGGAAAAGGTGTAGTTCTAGCAAAGGATACACCAAACTTCATCGCAAATCGCATTGGAACATATGGATTAATCATCACAATGAAGGAAATGATGGCGCGCGGTTATTCAGTGGGTGAGGTTGATTCGGTGACAGGTCCGTTAATTGGTCGTCCCAAATCAGCTACTTTCCGTACGCTTGATGTTGTCGGGTTAGATACATTTGCACATGTAGCGAAAAATGTGTATGACCATACTACAGGTGAGGAGAGGCAAGTGTTTGCTGAGGATCCAACCTTAAAGAAAATGATTGCAAACGGCTGGTTAGGTGCTAAGTCGGGTCAAGGCTTCTTCTCTAAAAAGGATAAAATTATATATGAGTTAAATTTAAATACATTTGTATACGAGCCAATGAAAAAGCTCATCACACCTTCCATCGAAATGGCGAAACAGGCACGTGGCCTAGCGAATAAAGTGAAAACCTTAGTCTATGCAAAAGACCGCACTGGTGAGCTGCTATGGAATATTTTCGCACCAACCCTATTATATTCTGCTCAGCTTACAGGCGAAATTGCAGATGATATTGTTGCAATTGATAATGCAATGAAATGGGGCTTCGGATGGGCTCAAGGACCATTTGAAATGTGGGATGCGATCGGCGTAAAACAATCCGTTGCAAAAATGCAGGAGGAAGGCCGTGAAATCCCAGCATTCGTAAAAGATTTCTTAGAAAAGGGCTACGAAACATTCTATTCAGAAATCGATGGAGACTTAGCGTTCTACAACGGTACAGAGTATGAAAAAGTACCAGTAAACGAAAAAGCAATTGACTTAAAACGTTATAAGAAAAAGAACGGTGTTATTAAATCAAATAGTGGAGCAAGCTTAATCGATCTAGGTGATGGTGTTGCTCTTCTAGAATTCCACTCACAATCCAATGCCATTGGTTTAGATATTATTCAAATGCTAAACTTTGCCATTGATGAAGTAGAAGCAAATTATAAAGGGCTTGTAATCGGTAACCAAGGGAAAAACTTCTGTGTTGGTGCAAACCTAGGCATGATTTTAATGGAAGCGCAGGATGATAATATTTTCGAGCTTGACTTCGTAATTAAATCGTTCCAGCAGGCAATGCGTCGAATAAAGTATTCAGCGAAGCCAGTCGTTGCGGCACCATTCCAAATGACATTAGGCGGTGGTGCGGAGGTTTGCTTACCAGCGGCACATATCCAAGCTTCAGCTGAAACTTATATGGGGCTTGTTGAAGTAGGAGTTGGTCTAATTCCAGGCGGTGCAGGTAATCTAGGTCTTTATGAAAAGTTCCTAAAAGGTTTACCGAATGGTGTTGAGGTTGACTACCAAAATATCGCCAATAAGGTTTTTGAAACGGTCGCTCTAGCAAAAGTGTCAACTTCAGGTGAAGAGGCACGTGAAAATAACTTCTTAAACTTTGCAGACGGTGTATCTGTAAATCCGGATCACTTAATTTACGATGCGAAGCAAGCGGCGTTAGCTCTCTATGAGGCGGGCTATACACCACCTGTGAAAAAGCCAGTGAAGGTTGTCGGCGCGCCAGGTTATGCAACACTTGTACTTGGTGCTCAAGGTATGTTCCAATCCGGCTTCATAAGTGAACATGATCTAAAAATTGCGAAAAAGCTTGCGTATGTTATTGCTGGTGGTTTAGTCCCATACGGAACAGAAGTGCCAGAAGAATATTTATTAAATCTTGAAAAAGAAGCATTTTTACAGCTAGTAGCTGACCAAAAATCGCAAATGCGTATGCAGCACATGCTTGTAAAAGGGAAGCCATTACGTAACTAAACTTTAACTTCATTCAGATGTGGTTCACATCCCATCTGATGAAGTAAAAGCCTCTGGCGGATGTCACAAATTTCTAAAGGAGTTATTTGCGCTAGCGCAATTCGAAATTTGGACTGGAGTACACTGAGGCGTAATTGATTAATAAATGATGATGCTAGTTTACTAGCGAAACAAGGGGGAGACATCATTATGCGTGAAGCCGTAATTGTAGCAGGTGCTAGAACACCGATTGCTAAATCGAAAAAAGGTTCACTTGCAACAGTTCGTCCGGATGATTTCGGAGCATTAGTTGTAAAGGAAGCGTTAAATAGATCAGGCTATGAGGGACAGATTGATGACTTAATAATGGGATGTGCGATGCCTGAAGCAGAGCAGGGGATGAACGTAGCTCGTAATATCGGTGCCCTAGCAGGATTACCTGATACAACACCTGCCCTAACAGTGAATCGTTTCTGTTCATCGGGCCTACAAACAATTGCCTATGCAGCAGAGCGAATTATGCTAGGTCATTCAAAGGCGATTATTGCAGGTGGGGTTGAATCAATGAGTATGATTCCAATGACAGGCAACACTGTCCGTTTAAACCCAAAGCTAGCTGAAGAGGCGCCAGAGTATTATATGAGCATGGGGCATACGGCCGAGGAAGTAGCAAATCGCTATGAGGTAAGCCGTGAAGACCAGGATGCATTCGCTGTTCGCTCACATGAGTTAGCGGAAAAAGCGATTAAGGAAGGTAAGTTTAAGGATGAAATCGTACCTGTAGAAGTAACTCAGCATTATGTTGATCACAACAATAAGCTTGCATCAAAAACATTCGTCTTTGATACAGATGAAGGGGTTCGACCAGGTACTTCAGTTGAAGGCTTAGCGAAATTACGTCCAGCCTTCAATGTAAAAGGTTCTGTTACAGCAGGTAACTCTTCTCAAACATCTGACGGTGCAGCAGCTGTTCTAGTAATGGACCGTGAAGAAGCAGAAGCACAAGGACTTAAACCGATGGCAAAGTTTTTAAGCTTTGCAGTAGGTGGGGTACCACCAGAAGTAATGGGAATTGGGCCGATAGAGGCTGTTCCTAAAGCGTTAAAAATTGCAGGGTTATCACAAGATGATATCGATCTTTGGGAGATCAATGAAGCGTTTGGCTCACAATCCATTCAAGTTGTCCGCCATTTAGGAATCGATATTGAGAAGGTAAATGTAAACGGTGGTGCGATTGCATTAGGTCATCCACTTGGTGCAACGGGTTCTATCCTAACATTAAAACTAATTCATGAATTAAAGCGTCGCGGTCAAAAATACGGAGTCGTTACAATGTGTATCGGCGGCGGTATGGGCGCTGCTGGCGTATTCGAAGTACTATAATTTTGCTAGATAAGCGAGGGAAGTTACCTCTCAATGCCTCCGAAAGGTACTTTCCAGCTTTTCTATAGATTGCATTTGAACTGTCTATCATTTACTCTTCCACGCCATAGTAAATGTTCTACGTAGAAGGTGTGTAAAATCTAATTTTTAGGAGGAATTACAATGGAACAAACAACAAACATCATTAAAGGCGGCGGCTTCTTAATCGAGGATGTAGAATTAGATCGCGTGATTACACCTGAGGACTTCACAGATGAGCAAAAAATGATTGCAAAAACAACGGAAGACTACGTAGCAAATGAAGTGTTACCGGTTGTAGAAAATCTAGAGAATCATGAGTTCGAGCATTCGGTACGATTATTAAAATCAGCTGGAGAGTTAGGTTTACTTGCTGCAGATGTGCCAGAAGAGTATGAAGGCTTAGGCTTAGACAAAATTTCCTCAGCTCTAATCGCTGAAAAGATGTCTGTAGCTGGTGGTTTCTCTATTACGCATGGTGCACACGTAGGAATCGGCTCCCTTCCAATCGTTCTATTCGGTAACGAGGAGCAAAAGAAGCAATACTTACCGAAGCTTGCTAGTGGAGAATTAATTGCTGCATATGCCCTAACAGAGCCAGGCTCAGGTTCAGATGCATTAGGGGCAAAAACAGTAGCAAAGTTAAATGAAGCAGGTACTCACTACGTATTAAACGGTGAAAAACAATGGATTACAAATGCAGGCTTTGCGGATGTTTTCGTTGTTTACGCTAAAATCGATGGCGATAAATTTACTGCATTTATCGTGGATCGTTCATTCCCAGGCGTTTCAGTTGGTCCAGAAGAAAAGAAAATGGGGATTAAATCATCTTCAACACGTACGTTAATTTTAGAGGATGCACAAGTGCCAGCTGAAAACTTACTAGGTGAGGTTGGACGCGGTCATATTATCGCATTCAATATTTTAAATATCGGTCGTTACAAGCTAGGGGTAGGTACAGTAGGTGGTTCTAAGCGTGCTTTAGAATTAGCGATTCAGTACTCAAACCAACGTCAACAATTTAAAACACCACTTTCAAGCTTTAACTTAACGAAAGAAAAGCTTGCAACGATGGCGTCTCATCTGTATGCATCAGAGTCATTAAATTACCGCACTGTAGGCTACTTCGAAGATCGTTTAAATCAGCTTTCTGACGAAGAGCAAAAGGACGGTCGTGCAATTGCTGGGGCAGTTGCAGAATATGCAATTGAGTGTTCAATTGCAAAGGTATTCGGTTCTGAAACGCTAGACTATATTGCGGATGAGGCTGTTCAATTACATGGTGGTTACGGCTTCATGGCAGAGTATGAGGTAGAGCGAATTTACCGTGACTCTCGAATTAACCGTATTTTCGAGGGGACGAACGAAATTAACCGTATGATCGTTCCAGGTACATTTATGAAAAAGGCATTAAAAGGCGAGTTACCATTACTACAAGTAGCACAAGACTTACAGCAGGAGTTATTAATGCTAATGCCTGAAGAAATTGGCGATGAGCCATTAGCACAAGAACAATATCTTGTGAAGAACGCAAAGAAAATTGGTGTTCTTGCAGCGGGTACAGCAGCACAAAAATTTGGTGCTAAGCTCGATGTGGAACAAGAGGTGCTAGTGAACATTGCAAACATTGCAAACCAATTATACGCTATGGAATCTGCAGTGCTTCGTACTCAAAAAGCTATCGAGCGTGACGGAGTAGAAAAAGCAGGTCAAAAAATTCTTTACACACAAATTTTCTGTCAGGAAGCTTTTGCTGAAATCGAGAAGGAAGCAAAGGATACAATCCTAGCGGCAGTTGAAGGGGACGCGGGTCGTATGACGTTATCAGCTCTACGTAAATTAACGCGTAACAACCCATATAACCTAATCCCGAAAAAACGTGAAGCCTCAGCGAAATTAATCGAAGCTGAAAAATATACAGTGTAACATGTAGAATCCAGGTGCCCATTGCACCTGGATTTTTTAATCGAATAAAAATGCCTCTTCACCATAAACTGGGGTTGATTTCTGTTACGCAGCGTGCTTTCATGGGGGTGGAATTATTTTTTGCAATTTTTAGCACACGTAACGTAGTGAAATTTTATTTTGCGACGAAAGCGGTAGCGTCAGGAGCAACGAGGAGATTGAAGCCAAGCCTGCGGAAAGCGTCCGCTCGGAGTGCAGTGTGCGGTGCATATAGCAACCCCGACTTATGGTGCTGAATCTTAATAATGTATAATTTGTGAAAATGTGATTAGTAATGTACACCATTCTATCTAATTAATTGAGTAAGCATGTTGTTTTTAATAACAATATTAGACAAAATCCGCTACAATAGAGGGGAAAATAATTATTAAAGGAGCAGCGGACATGTCACTTAAATTAATTCAATATCCTAAATGCACTACATGTAAAAAAGCTCAAAAATGGTTAGACCAACATAATATTTCCTACGAGGCAATTCATATTGTAGATGAGACGCCAACAAAGGCGCAGCTAAAGGAATACTATGAACTAAGTGGCTTACCATTAAAGAAATTTTTTAATACGTCAGGAATAAAGTATCGAGAGCTTGGCTTAAAGGACAAGCTAGACAATATGACGGAGGAGGAGCAACTAGATTTACTAGCTTCGGATGGTATGTTAATTAAGCGTCCAATAGTTTCTGACGGTAAAAAAATTACACTTGGCTTTAAGGAGTCTGACTTCTTAGAATCGTGGAAATAAAGGTAATCGAAACTTGTTTTTAACTACGAAATATGTCAAACTAAAAGTGAATGTAATATATATAGTTGGAGGGATTTTGGATGAGTATTCCTAAAGATTTACGCTACTCAGAAGAACATGAGTGGGTAAAAAATGAAGATGGAAAAGTACGTATTGGTATTACAGATTTCGCTCAAAGTGAACTAGGCGATATCGTGTTCGTAGAGCTTCCAGAAGTAGGCGATGAAGTAACTATTAATGAGCCGTTTGGTAGTGTAGAATCTGTTAAAACTGTCTCTGAATTATATGCACCTGTTTCAGGTAAAGTAGTTGAAGTAAATGAAGAGCTTTCTGATAACCCAGAATTCGTAAACGAATCTCCATATGAAAAAGCTTGGATGATTGTTGTTGAGCTTTCGAACCCAGCAGAAGTTGAAGAACTTCTATCTGCAGAAGCATACGAAGAATTAATTCAAGAATAATCTTTAGACGTCAAAATCCGTTAGTGGGTTTTGGCGTTTTTAATTAGAAAGCAACGTAAAGTAGGAGGGGAGCACATGGATACAGAAAAGTGTATAATTGTTGAAGGTCGCTCTGATAAATTAAAAATAGCCCCACTATTTGCTGAGGATGTGGCTATCGTCTGTACGAATGGCACAGTAGATGAAGAAGTATTAATTGATATTATTGAACCCTTTGAGCAGTGCGATCTTTTTACATTATTTGATGCTGATAAATCTGGTGACCGGCTACGCAAAACGATGAAACGCTGCTACAGTGAGGCAACTCAACTTACGATACCAAAGCAATATTTAGAGGTTGCCAAAACACCAGCAGACATACTGACAGAAATACTCCGTAAAGCAAAATTTATGATGAAATAGGATGAGTAAAATTGAAAGAATGGACAAAGCAACAATGGGAGAGAGTCGTAGAGGATGAGGAGTTAGCTGCACTTTATTTATACACACCAATGTGTGGCACGTGCGCGGTGGCTTCTAAAATGATGGATGTAGTCGAGCAACTTCTTCCACTACTCCCAGTTGGGAAAGCGAATTTAAATTTTATGGAAGATTTAGCATATGAAAACGAGATTGAAAGTGTCCCATGTTTACTTGTTGCACGGGATGGGGAAATAGCTCAAAAAGTATATGCATTTCAATCCGTACTAAATTTGTATGAAATATTGAAAAAGTAATTGACGGACAATTGCAAGCATGGTACATTTACATTCATAATAATCTAAATTTAATATTGTTACTCTTATTAAGAGCGGTGGAGGGAAGTGCCCTACGAAGCCCGGCAACCATCACAATTGTGAAAAGGTGCCAAGTCACTCAAAGTTATTCTTTGGAAGATGAGAGAACGGTAACGTATATTTTCGTGCGAAAGCCTTTCTACTTATCTTATGTAGAAAGGTTTTTTTAGTAAGTCTAAAACTATAAAGGAGTCAATTATGATTGAGTTAAGTAATATAACGAAAGTTTACAGCACGAAAAACGGCGAGCTAAAGGCTGTTGATGGGGTAAGCTTAGAGATTCAAAAGGGAGAAATCTATGGCATTATCGGCTACAGTGGTGCCGGAAAAAGTACAATGATTCGCCTGTTAAATGGTTTAGAGAAGCCGACAAGTGGGACTGTTGTAGTAAATGGTCAAAATATTTCTGCAATTTCAGGCAGTAAGCTTCGGGCAGCACGGCAAAAAATAAGCATGATTTTCCAACACTTTAATTTATTGTGGTCACGTACGGTAGAGGAAAATATCGAGTTCCCATTAGAAATTGCGGGTGTTCCAAAAGCGGAGCGATCAAAGCGTGTAGGGGAATTAATCGAATTAGTCGGATTGGCTGGTCGTGGTAAGGCTTATCCATCTCAGCTATCTGGTGGTCAAAAGCAGCGTGTCGGTATTGCTCGAGCGCTTGCTAATAATCCAGAGGTACTACTCTGTGACGAAGCAACATCAGCACTTGATCCTGAGACAACTGATTCAATTTTAGAGCTGCTGCTAGATATTAATAAACGTCTAGGATTAACGATTGTGCTTATTACACACGAAATGCACGTGATTCGCAAAGTATGTCATCGTGTAGCTGTTATGGAGGCTGGAAAGGTAGTAGAGTCTGGAGATGTTCTACACGTATTCCAAAATCCACAGGCACAGATAACGAAAAAATTTGTTTCACAGGTTTCTGGTACAAGCGATACGAAGGAGTCTATCGAGCAAATCTTAGCCAATTACCCTTCAGGTAAGCTTGTAAAAGTAACATTTATTGGTCAACAAACAGAGCAGCCAATTATTTCGCAAATCATTCAGCAGTATGGTGTGGATGTTAATATCGTACACGGAACGATTTCACATACAACGAGCGGACCTTACGGGACATTAATTGTTCATATAGATGGTGATGAAAGCAAAGTTGATATAGCTTTACAGATTCTTAAGAGGCATGAAATTCAAACGGAGGTGATTGAGCATGCTTAATCAATTATTTCCGAATGTGAACTGGGATACGATGGCTGAGGCTACGTATCAAACAATTTATATGACAGCCATTTCAACAGTAGCGACATTTATTTTAGGATTGGCAATTGGGGTTATCTTATTTTTAACGAGTCCAAATCAAATATGGGCAAATAAGCTTGTTAACTTTTTAACGGGCTCAATCGTAAATATTTTCAGATCAATTCCATTTATCGTATTGATTATTTTACTGATTCCATTTACGAAGCTTTTAATCGGGACGATTCGTGGAACAAACGCAGCCCTACCAGCCTTAATTATTGGTGCTGCACCCTTCTATGCACGAATGGTATTGATTGCGCTTCGTGAAATTGATAAAGGTGTCATTGAGGCAGCGCGTTCAATGGGCGCTAAAACATCGACAATTATTTTTAAAGTTTTACTTCCTGAAAGTTTACCAGCTCTAATTTCAGGTATTACAGTAACAGCCGTTGCACTTGTTGGTTATACGGCAATGGCTGGTGTAATCGGTGCTGGTGGCTTAGGGAACCTAGCATATATAGAAGGGTTTATGCGTACTCGCACTGATGTAACGTTAATGGCGACAATTATCATTTTAATTATTGTATTCATTATTCAGTGGATAGGGGATACAATCGCTACAAAAGTAGACAAACGTTAGATGTATCTGGCAATGAGCCGTTTGCATAAAAAAGAAGTGTAAAGGAAAGGGAGAGAACAACGTGAAAAAGCTTTTATCATTTTTATTTTTATCAGTATTCGTACTAGCTTTAGGAGCTTGTGGTACTGCTGATGATGGGAAAACATCAAGTGGTGGAGAAACAGGCGACAAAGAAGATGCAACAGAACCGACAAAATTAGTAGTTGGAGCTTCAAATGGTTTGCATGAAATTATTCTAAAAGAAGCGAAGCCAATCCTAGCGGAGCAAGGCGTAGAGCTAGAAATTAAACCGTACCAAGACTATATTATGCCGAACCAAGATTTAGATTCTGGCGACTTAGATGCAAACTATTTCCAACACATTCCTTATTTAGAAGATGAAATTGCTAAAAAGGGCTACGATTTTGTAAATGCGGGTGGTATTCATATTGAGCCAATCGCAGTGTATTCTCAAAAATATAAATCATTAGATGAGCTTCCAAAAGGAGCTACAATCATTATTTCAAACTCGGTAACAGATCAAGGTCGTATTTTATCAATGCTTGAAGTAGAAGGATTAATTAAATTAAAAGATGGCATTAATAAAATTGAAGCAACTGTGGATGATATTGTAGAAAATCCGAAAAAATTAAAAATTGATGCGAACTCTGTACCAGAAATGTTAACTCAATACTACTTAAATGGTGAAGGGGACGCAGTTGTTATTAACTCAAACTTCGCGATTGATGCAGGCATTAGCCCAATTGAAGATTCAATTGCAATCGAAGGCTCTGAGTCTCCGTATGTTAACGTAATTGCAACACGCAATGGTGATGAAAACAATGAAGGAATCAAAAAATTAATCGAAGTATTACATTCAAAAGAAATCCAAGACTTCATCCTAGCAGAATGGAAGGGTGCAGTCGTACCAGTTTCAAAATAATAAACAAAAAGTGTCCTAAATTTTAGGGCACTTTTTTATTATCTCAAACCAATGTGAAAATATGAAGAAAATTTGAAAATATTGAGAGAAAATCCTTAATGTTACGGCTGATATTTGAATGTTTCTCGGTATTCCTTTCAGGTAAATGGATAAGCGATACAATAAGGGTAACGAAAGGAGCTGAGGAGCATGAGTTTATCGAAAATAATAGCAGCAGGTATTGGAGTTGGAGCTGCAGTGCTTATTGGCGTAGGTATTAATCAAAATTTAGTGCAGGTAAATGATCCAGAACCGGTAAAGGAGAATCTTGTCCAGAATTCTGAGCAGGTGATGCAAGTAGCAAGCACAGGTCAAATTTTCCCTGAAATTTCAATGGACGCTATTCCAGATGACAACAAAATGAAAGAGGATATTTTACTCGGTTATAATTTAGTAAATGAAACACATGTTTATGCAGAAGAATATGTTGGCAATCAGCTATCATGTACAAGCTGTCATGCAGGGGCAGGGCTTGAACCTTCAAATGCATCACTTGTTGGAGTAATGGCAGATTATCCAAAGTATATTGCGCGTTCAGGAGATATTGTAACGATAGAGGAACGAATTAACGGCTGTATGGTTCGTAGTATGGACGGCAAAAAGTTTGATGTCGGTAGCGATGAGCTTGAAGCAATGGTTGCTTATTTCAAGTACATCTCTAAAGGTGTAAAAATTGGTGAAGAGCGACCATGGGCGAAATCCGCTGATATGAAGCAAGTACCAACACCAAGCGTGACAGATGGTGAAAGACTATTCTCAGAAAAATCTTGTATTGCCTGTCATGCGGCAGATGGTGCAGGGACGGGTGCGAATACAGGTCCAGCCCTATGGGGAGAAAATTCATTTAACGATGGCGCGGGGTTAGCGCGAATGTCAAAAATGGCAGGTTATATTCAAGCGTATATGCCGTTAGGTCAGGAAGGAACGTTAACAGATCAAGATGCGGCAGATTTAGCAGCATATATTCTTTCACAGGATCGACCTGAATGGGGTGGCCATGAAAAAGATTGGCCGAAAGGTGGCAAACCTTCAGATATCATGACGAAAGAGCGCCGAGAGCAAGCACAGCAAGGAACAATTAATTGGCAAGAAGTATTAAAGGATTTCCAATAAACAGAAGAGCCCCTCTTAATATGAGGGGCTTCTTTAAAATTATAACAGATGTGTTGATTATACAAATACTAGTAGATCGTAAACGTGCTTTTTAGTGAAATGATTAATAAAAAGGCGCTTGCTCGTTGATTGGAGCGAAGGCGACTCGACTCCAGCAGGAACAGCACGAGCTGAAAATCCATTTCTTTCGGCATTAGCCGAAAGAAATTAGTTGAAGCCGTGCCTGCGGAAAGCGAGTCAGCCGTAGCGGAAATCAACGTATTCCAATTTTCTCTTTAACAATAAGAGGTAAATCAACACGCGTGAAATTATAAGGAAGTATACAATTGTTGAATTAGAGGATGGTCTAGCATCCAGCGCTTGTCGGGGTTAACCAATGCGCTTCCGCTTTTCTTATGGAATAAATTTATAGCCAAGGCCTCGTATTGTAATAATACGCTCAGGATTTTTTGAGTCGTGCTCGATTTTTTTTCGTAATTTTTTAATATGTGCATCGATCGTTCGGTCAAGTATTTCTTTTTCGACATTCGGATAAAGGAAGGTGATTAAATCCTCCCGAGTAATTAATGCATGGGGGCGCTCCATAAAGTAGTACAGCAATAGGAATTCATGCTTTGTTAATCTAACGATTTCACCGTTCAGTAGTACCTCGTTTTTACGTGGCTTAATGCAAAGCCCGTTATGAATAATTTTTTGGCAAAATAGTCCGGTTCTACGTAATACAGCCTCCATATGGGCAAGCAACTCTTCAAAATGTATTGGTTTTACTAAGTAATCGTCGGCCCCAATCTTTAATCCATTAATTTTATCCTCAATTAAATGCTTGTGTGTCACCATAATAATGGACACTTCCTGCACATCCTGCTCTCGTACCCAATGGCAAAATACTTCACCAGACATTTGGGATAATTCCAACTCCAACAAAATCATACATGGATATTCTATTTGAAATTTTTGCTGTGCCTCTTCTGCGGATGCTGCCAAAATTACATCAAAATCCTGTTCAACTAAAAAATTTTGAAGACTTTGTGCGAATGTAAGATCGTTGTCTACAATCATAACTTTTTGATTCATATACGAAATCTCCATTTTATAAGAGTAATAAGTTTATTTATTGAAATTGTGATAAACGTGAAAAGAAGTTTGTGACAAAATTTAAAAATACTTTTTCGGATGGTGCTAATTCACGATTTGTAGGAGAAATCACTCCAACAGTTCTGCGGATGGCTGGCATTGCAATTGGTACTTTCACTGTAAATCGAGCAGTCGAATCATAAAGGGAGCTTTCGGGTAGCAATGTAACGCCAATTCCTGCAGCAACAAGGCCTTTTAATGCGTCCATATCCTCACCCTCAGAAGTAATTGTTGGAACAAAGCCTGCTGAACGACAAGCATCTAGTACTACTTTGTGCAGTATATAGCCTTCTGGGAAAAGAACAAAATTATCGTTTCGTAAGTCTACTAAATTTAATTTTTCGTTTTTAGCTAAAGAATGATTTGCAGGTAAGAGTGCATGCACATTTTCACTAAATAAAATCGTCGTATTAATAAGTTCGTCCTTTGGAGGAAGTGGCCCTAAAAATGCTAAATTGAGCTCGCGATTTTTAACAGCCTCAATTAAATATTTATAAGAGCCTTGTCTTAAGTGAAATGATACATCAGGATATTCCTTTTTAAATGCAGAAATAACAGTCGGTAAAACATAGCTTGCTAGACTAGTTGGGAAACCGATTTTTATCGTTCCTTTTGCAGGATCTAAAAATTCCTCGACCTGCTTTGCTGCAAAATCAATTGCCTTCAATGCGGTAATTGTATGCTCTAAAAAAATTTTACCTATTGGCGTTAGCTTTACATTTCTTCCGATTCTTTCGAAAAGAGGAGTCCCCAATTCTTCTTCTAAGTTAGCAATTTGCCTACTAATGGCTGATTGTGCTACGTGTAGATGTTCAGCTGCCTCAGAAATATGTTCACGCTCCGCAACCTCAACAAAGTAACGTAATTGGCGTAGTTCCAATAATTCCACCCCTTTTATCTAAAAAGTAGATTGATTCCATCCAAACTATATATTGTTTATATTATTTCGAAAACTTTAAAATGTAAATACGCTATTGAAAGATTTGGGGGGAATTTTAATGACTTTTCATCAATTACCTGAAGCACAAGGTCTTTATAATCCAGAGTTTGAGCATGATGCATGTGGGATCGGAATGTACGCAAATTTTAAAGGGCGTGCATCACATGATATCGTAAAAAACGGCTTAGAAATGTTATGTCGTCTAGAGCATCGCGCGGGACGTGGAGGAGACGGTAAAACTGGCGATGGTGCAGGAATTATGGTGCAAATCCCAGATGCATTTTTCAAATTAAATTGTACGGAATGGAACTTACCGGAAAAAGGGGAGTATGCTGTAGGGCAGCTATTCTTTACTGAGGTAGAAGATGAGCGCCTAGCTATTGAAGCGAAAATTAATGAGCTTATTGAGCAAGAAGGGCAAACGTTAATCGGCTGGCGAACTGCTCCTACAAATAAAGGGAATTTAAGTGACTTAGCAAAATCAACCGCACCTCTTGTTCGACAAGTGTTTATTCGCGCGACGAACGTAAAGGATCGTTTAGCTTTTGAACGTAAGCTGTATTGTATTCGTAAGCAAGCCGAGCACTGGGCAAACACTCAAGGTTATGAATTTTATTGCCCAAGCATGTCAAGCCAAACGATAGTATATAAAGGATTATTAGCTCCAGAAGAAGTTAGTGACTACTATGAGGATTTACAGGATGAAAGCTTTATTTCTGCTTTTGCCCTAGTGCATTCACGTTATTCTACAAATACATTCCCGTCATGGAAACGAGCACACCCGAATCGTTATATTATCCATAACGGAGAAATTAATACACTTCGCGGCAATATAGACTGGATGCGAGCACGTGAGAGGCAGTTTATTTCAGAGGCATTCGGTGACGATTTACAAAAACTGTTACCTATTATTGATACAACGGGATCTGATTCCTCAATGCTAGATAATGCTTTTGAGTTTTTCGTGTTAGCAGGTAGAACTCCTGCACAAACGGCAATGATGATGATTCCAGAGCCATGGACAGAAAATCCACGAATTTCAGACGAACGTAAAGCACTGTATCAATATCATGCAAGCTTAATGGAGCCTTGGGATGGTCCAACAGCCATTTCCTTTACCGATGGGAAACAGATTGGTGCTATTTTAGATCGTAACGGGTTACGTCCGGGTCGATTATATGTAACGAAGGATGATCATGTCATCTTTTCATCTGAGACGGGTGTAGTTGACTATGCGGAAGAAGATATTTTGTATAAGGATCGTTTAAGCCCGGGGCGTATGCTACTTATCGATTTAGAGCAAGGTAAAATCATTTCTGATGATGAGTTAAAGGCAGAAATGGCGGCAGCACAGCCTTATAGAGAATGGCTAGAAGAAAATATGCTAAAGGTAGAGGTGCAGAAGGAAGAGTCGGTTAAAGTGGAGAGCTTAACGCTACGTCAAAAAATATACGGCTATACGTTCGAGGATGTGCAAAAATATATCGTCCCACTAGCGAAGGATGGTAAGGATCCACTAGGCTCTATGGGAAATGATACACCGCTAGCTGTGTTATCAAATCGACCTCAATCGCTATTTAATTACTTTAAGCAGTTATTTGCCCAAGTGACAAATCCCCCGATTGACTCGATTCGAGAGCATGTAGTCACTTCGACAATGACTTTACTTGGAGCAGAGGGCAGCTTACTACATCCGACCTCTCAAAATGCTCGTCGAATTATGTTGGATACGCCTGTGTTAACGAATGGCGAATTTGAAAAATTACTAGAACTAAACCAACCAGAATTCCAATCGGCTATACTTTCACTTCAATTATCAGGGAGTATTGATAGTGAGTTAGATCGAATTCGTGAGGAGGCACAACAGGCAATCGAGGCAGGAAAAACCCTGCTTGTATTAACGGACTTTATGGAGGATGCATCGATACCGACACTCCCAATGCTACTAGCGGTTAGCAGCCTACATCAATTCTTAATACGTGAAGGTCTTCGAACAAAGGTAAGCTTAATTGCTCATAGTGGCGAAGCACGTGAAGTACATCATTTTGCAGCCTTAATAGGATTTGGTGTGGAGGCCATCCATCCTTATTTAGCTTATGCAACGATTGGGGAGGCAATTGAAAAGGGGCATATAACAATCGATTACGCAACGGCAGTGAAGAAATTCCGTAAAGGTGCGGCAGAAGGTGTTGTAAAGGTAATGTCGAAAATGGGTATTTCAACGGTACAGTCCTACCGAGGTGCCAAAGTATTTGAAGCAGTGGGTATAGGCAAGCAAGTCATCGATGAGCATTTTACAGGTACAGCTTCTCAAATTGACGGGATTGACCTTGACACAATTGGTAAGGAAGCAAAACGTCGTCACGAAGAAGCGCTAGCATCTATACGTGCTGAGTTAGATTCTGGAAGTGATTTCCAGTGGCGTGCAGACGGTGAGCACCACGCCTTTAATCCAAAAACAATTCATACGCTGCAATGGGCGGCTCGAAAAAATGATATTGGCTTATATCGTATGTATGCTGAAATGGCTAATAATGAAAGAATCGGTTTTTTACGCAATTTATTTGATTTCAAAAAAGCTGATCGCCCTGTACCGTTGGATGAGGTGGAGTCGGTAAATTCTATTGTGAAGCGCTTTAAAACAGGAGCGATGTCATTTGGCTCGCTTTCAAAAGAAACGCATGAAACGTTGGCGATTGCAATGAATAAATTAGGTGCACGCTCGAACTCTGGTGAGGGTGGAGAAGACCCAGCTCGTTATACACTAGATGCAAATGGAGATAATCGTCGGAGTGCCATTAAGCAGATTGCTTCAGGTCGTTTTGGCGTAAAATCACATTATTTAGTCAATGCGGATGAATTACAAATTAAAATGGCGCAAGGTGCAAAGCCTGGAGAAGGCGGGCAGCTGCCGGGGAATAAAGTTTACCCATGGGTAGCAGATGTGCGTGGTTCAACACCGGGTGTAGGGTTAATATCACCACCACCACACCATGATATTTATTCTATTGAAGATATGGCAGAGCTTATTCATGACTTGAAAAATGCAAATCGCCACGCTCGTATTTCTGTAAAGCTTGTGGCAAAGGCGGGTGTTGGTACGATTGCTGCTGGGGTAGCAAAAGGAGCGGCAGATGTTATTGTTATTTCAGGTTATGACGGAGGTACAGGTGCATCACCAAAAACTTCGATAAAGCATACAGGTCTGCCATGGGAGCTTGGCTTAGCAGAGGCACATCAAACATTAATGTTAAATGGCCTTCGAGATCGTGTCGTTTTAGAAACTGATGGTAAATTAATGACAGGCAAAGATGTCGTGATGGCTGCTTTACTTGGTGCTGAGGAATATGGCTTTGCAACAGCGCCGTTAATTGTATTGGGTTGCGTAATGATGCGTGCCTGCCATTTAGATACGTGTCCAGTTGGTGTAGCGACACAAAACCCAGAGCTTCGAGCGAAATTTATGGGGAATGAGGACCATGTAGTGAACTTTATGCGATTTATTGCCGGGGAAATACGTGAATATATGTCGATTCTTGGCTTCCGAACTATCGAAGAAATGGTTGGTCGTACAGATGTATTAACGATTTCTGAACGAACAAAAGCTCATTGGAAGGCGAGCCAGTTAGATTTAACGACCCTACTACATCAAGTACAAGGCGCACGGACAAAGCAGCAAGAGCAGGATCATCATATTGAGGAAAGCTTTGATACTGTGCATTTATTGCCGAAAGTTGAAAAAGCCTTAAGAGAAAAAGAAAAAATTGAGTTAGAATTCCCAATTAAAAATACAAATCGTGTAATGGGGACAATTATCGGAAGTGAGATATCGAAGCGATACGGCGAGCAAGGTTTACCGGAGGATTTGATTCATTTACGCTTTACAGGTCATGCTGGGCAAAGCTTTGGTGCCTTCATCCCACGTGGAATGACAATGAGCTGTGTTGGTGACGTTAATGACTATTTCGGTAAAGGTTTATCAGGCGGAAAGGTCATTGCTATTGCACCAATTAAAGGAGAGCAGGAGCAAAACGTAATTGCAGGGAATGTGTGCTTATATGGTGCAACAAGCGGTCAGGCGTTTATAAATGGGCGAGCAGGGCATCGTTTCGCTGTTCGTAACTCGGGTGCGAACATTGTCGTTGAAGGAATTGGGGATCATGGCTGTGAGTACATGACGGGTGGACGTATCGTTATATTAGGTGATGTTGGTCAAAACTTTGGTGCAGGTATGTCAGGTGGTATTGCGTATGTGCTTCCTTCGAATAAAGAAGCTTTTAAGGCACAATGTAATACAGAAATGATCGAGTTTTCGAAACTTGTAGATAAAGATGAAATCGAATCTGTTCGTTCAATGATTATTGGGCATTTAGAAAGAACGGATAGCTCAGTAGCGCTTGATATATTAGCAAAATGGGAGCAAACTGTGTCGGAATTTGTAAAGGTTGTACCTACTGAATATAGAAATATGCTTGATAAAATTAATAATCTTAAATTACAGGGCCTAACAGAAGAGAATGCCGCGATGCAAGCTTTTGTTGAAAAGACTGGTAGCAAAGAGTTAGCGATTTTCAAATAAGAGGAGGGTTCTAGAGGATGGGTAAACCGACTGGATTTATGGAATATAGAAGAGAAAAAACAAAGGAAAAGCCAACACTAGAGCGCGTCTCAAGCTGGAAAGAGTACACTACACGGCTATCAGATGAATCACTTCAGGAGCAGGGTGCGCGTTGTATGGACTGCGGTACACCGTTCTGCCATATGGGAATTGAAATTCGCGGAACGGCTGCAGGCTGCCCAATTAATAATGTTATCCCTGAATGGAACGACTTAGTATACAAAGGTCAATGGAAGGAAGCGCTAGATCGTCTTCATTTGACGAATAACTTTCCAGAATTCACGGGGCGTGTTTGTCCAGCACCTTGTGAGGGTTCTTGTACTTTAGCCATTACAGATCCTGCCGTGGCGATTAAATCGATTGAGCGTACAATTATTGATAAAGGCTTTGAAAATGGATGGGTCGTGCCCCGTGTGCCTCAAATAAGAACGGGTCGAAAAGTGGCAATTATCGGTTCAGGTCCAGCGGGCTTAGCGGCAGCGGACGAATTAAATAGAATGGGACATTCAGTAACAGTTTATGAGCGTAGTGATCGTCCGGGTGGTTTATTAATGTACGGAATACCTAATATGAAGCTAGAAAAAGAGGTAATTGAGCGACGAGTAAACTTATTAAATTTAGAAGGTATTGAATTTAAATGTAATGTAGATGTCGGTGTAGATATTTCTGCTGATGAATTAAAGAGGCAGTACGATGCAGTTGTGCTATGTATCGGTGCTCAAAAGCAGCGCCTGCTTCATATGGAGGGCAGTGACGCACAAGGCATTAGTTTAGCGATGGATTATTTAACAGACGTAACAAAAAGCTTACTCCGCTCAAACTTAAAAGATGGTAAGGCGTTAGACGTAAAAGGGAAGGATGTTATCGTTATTGGTGGTGGTGATACAGGCGCTGATTGTGTAGCAACAGCGATTCGTCAAAACTGTAAATCAGTGCATCAATTCGGGAAACACCCCGCTTTGCCGATATCGCGTACGGATGAAAATCCATGGCCAAAGGATCCAAATGTCTTTATGCTGGATTATGCATACTCAGAGGTAAATGATGTAAAAGGCTATGATCCACGTGAATATTGTATTAGTACTCAAAGGATTGTAAAGGATGAGAACGGTCATGTAAAGGAGCTCCATACAATTGAAATGGAGAAGATTTTAGGTGATGATGGCTTCCATTACTTTAAAGAGTTGCCTGGCACAGAGCGTGTATGGTCAGCTCAGCACGTATTTGTAGCGATCGGCTTTGAAGGGGTAGAAAAAGCACTACCAGCGCATTTTGGTGTTGAAGTAGCAAACAACCGTGTCCGTGCATCAATTAAAGATTTTGAAACGAATGTACCGGGTATTTTTGCAGCAGGAGATGCACGTCGTGGTCAAAGCTTAGTTGTTTGGGCGATAAAAGAAGGGCGCGCGGTTGCAGCAAGTGTGGATTACTATATGAAAGAGCTCCAAATGAATGCAAACAGGATATAAAAGCTTAATAAGTCCTAAGGCACAATAAATGTGTTCTTAGGATTTTTCTATGAATTAAAATGAAGGGCTTCAACGTTGAGAGATTTTTGAGTATTCACTTATAGCATTATCAGTCTTATTGAAATCGATTCTCAATTAAATATTACTTATTGAAAATATGAAACTTGAAAAAGTAATCCGTTTTTTTAAGAAAATTCAAGTTGTAATAACGTTTCCTAGCGATGTAACATATTAATTTAATTAAAATCATTCTAAACTATTTGCAACTGATTCTCATTTCAGTTAAGATTGTTTATGATAATAAAATAGCAATGGAAAAACCATGCGATGAATTTATGGAGGTAGTTTAATGGCAACTTTAGAAATTAAAGATCTTCACGTTGAAATCGACGGAAAAGAGATTTTAAAAGGTGTAAACCTAACAATTAACACAAACGAAGTACACGCAATCATGGGTCCTAACGGTACAGGTAAATCTACGTTAGCATCTGCAATTATGGGTCACCCTAAATATGAAGTAACACAAGGTGAAGTTTTAATTGATGGCGAAAACGTTTTAGAAATGGAAGTAGATGAGCGTGCAAAAGCTGGTCTATTCTTAGCGATGCAATATCCATCTGAAATTGCTGGTGTAACAAATGCTGACTTCTTACGTTCTGCGATTAACGCACGACGTGAAGAGGGCGATGAAATTTCATTAATGAAATTTATCCGTGAATTAGATAAAACAATGGCATTTTTAGAAATGCCAGAAGAGATGGCACAACGTTACTTAAACGAAGGCTTCTCTGGCGGTGAGAAAAAACGTAACGAAATCTTACAATTGATGATGATCAAGCCTACTTTCGGTATTTTAGATGAAATCGACTCAGGTTTAGATATTGACGCCCTAAAGGTTGTATCAAAAGGCATTAACGAAATGCGCGGCGAAGGCTTTGGCTGCCTAATGATTACACACTACCAACGTTTATTAAACTACATCACACCTGATCACGTACACGTAATGATGCAAGGTAAAGTTGTTAAATCTGGTGGCCAAGAATTAGCTCATAAATTAGAGGCTGAAGGTTACGAATGGATTAAACAAGAATTAGGAATCGAAGACACAGACGCAGTAACAGAGGAAGCATAATTAAGGAGGACGAATAAGATGACGGTTGAAACAAAATTAGCGTTATCAGCACAAGAAGTACGCTCGTTCTCTGAAATGAACAATGAACCAGCAGCTTTCGCTGATTTCCGCGTAAGCGCATTAGAAAAAGCTACTGCGATTCAGTTACCAAAGCCAGATAGAACGAATATTACAAAATGGAACTTCGTTGATTTCCCAGTTCATACGGTGGAAAGTGCTGCTTATGCTTCTCTTGATGTACTACCAGAAGAAGTAAAGGCAATCATTGATGAGGAAGGACAACAAAACCTCTATATCCAACGTAACAACACGCCTGCTTTCATTAAAGTTTCAGAAGAACTAGTGAAAAAAGGTGTAATTTTTACAGATATTCAAACTGCAGTTCGTGATCATGCGGACTTAGTAGAAAAATATTTCATGACAACGGCTGTAAAGGCTGATGAGCATAAATTAACAGCCTACCATGCTGCTCTTGTAAACGGTGGGGTTTTCGTTTATGTACCACGTAACGTAATTATTGAAGAGCCAATTCAAGTTGTATTCGTAAACGACAATGAAGAAGCTTCACTATTTAACCACGTATTAATCGTTGCAGAAGAATCGTCGGCTGTAACATATGTAGAAACATATATTTCTACATTTGAAAAAGCAAAAGGACAAGCAAATATTATTGCTGAAGTTATTGCAAAAGATAATGCTCAAGTTACATTCGGTGCGGTAGATACATTAGCAACTGGCTTCACTGCGTATGTAAACCGTCGTGGGCACGCATTACGCGATGCCAAAATTGACTGGGCATTAGGTTTAATGAATGACTCAGATACAATTTACGAAAACACAACGAACCTAATCGGTGACAACTCTACTTCTGATTTCAAGATGGTAACAGTTGGTCGTGGCGAGCAGAAATTAAACTTTACAACGTTAATTCGTCAATGGGGTAAAAACTCAGACGGTCAAATTTTAAAGCACGGCGTTATGAAGGATGCCGCACAATCAATCTTTAACGGAATTGGTCACATTATGCACGGTGGTACGAAAGCCAACGCGGAGCAAGAATCTCGCGTATTAATGCTTTCTGAAAAAGCTCGTGGTGATGCAAACCCAATTCTATTAATTGATGAAGATGATGTAACAGCAGGACACGCAGCATCTGTTGGACGTGTAGACCCGACTCAGCTTTACTATTTAATGAGCCGTGGTATTTCGAAAGCAGAAGCAGAGCGCCTTGTAATTCATGGATTCCTTGCGCCAGTTGTTACTAACCTGCCAATCGAAGGTGTTAAAAAGCAGCTGACGGAGGTTATCGAAAGGAAAGTTCGATAATGAATATAAAAGCTATTAAACGTGATTTTCCTGTGCTAAATCAAGAAGTAAACGGGCATCCACTTGTTTATCTTGATAGCGCAGCGACATCACAAAAACCTATTGCTGTCCTTGAAGCATTAAAAAACTATTATGAACTCGATAACTCAAATGTACACCGTGGTGTTCATACGTTAGGAAATCGTGCAACAGATTCATATGAAGGTGCACGTGAAAAGGTTCGTAAATTTATCAATGCAAATTCAACGCAGGAAGTTATTTTTACACGTGGTACAACAACGGCTTTAAATACAGTTGCTTTAGGCTACGGTCGTCAATATCTTGTAGAGGGTGATGAAATTGTCATTACGTACATGGAACACCACTCAAACATTATTCCGTGGCAGCAGCTTGCAAAAGAAAAAGGCGCAGTTTTAAAATATATCGATCTTGAAGCTGATGGCACATTATCGATTGAAAAAATTCGTGAATCAATTACGCCTCAAACGAAAATTGTTTCAATGGGTATGGCTTCAAACGTTATGGGCACGATTAATCCTATTACAGAAACGGCGAAGATTGCACATGAAAATGGCGCAATTATGGTAGTCGATGCTGCTCAAGGCGCACCACATATGAGAATTGATGTGCAGGATTTAGACTGTGACTTCTTAGCGTTTTCTGGACATAAAATGTGTGCACCAACAGGTATCGGTGTACTTTATGGTAAAAAGGCGCTATTAGAAAATATGGAACCTGTTGAATTTGGTGGCGAAATGATTGACTTCGTAGGCCTTTACGAATCAACATGGAAGGAGCTACCTTGGAAATTCGAAGGTGGTACGCCAATCATTGCAGGAGCAATCGGTTTAGGTGCAGCGATTGATTATCTAAATGAGATTGGTCTAGATAAAATCGAAGCTCATGAACATAGGCTAGTGCAGTACGCAATGGATGAAATGGAAAAAATCGATGGGCTTTCAATTTACGGTCCACGTGATCCGATGAAGCGTTGCGGACTTGTTACATTCAATTTAGATGATGTACATCCACATGATGTTGCGACAGTGCTAGATATGAATGGTATCGCAGTTCGTGCAGGTCATCATTGTGCACAGCCGCTAATGAAGTGGCTACAAGTGACAGCAACGGCACGAGCTAGCTTCTATATGTATAATGACGAAGAGGATATTGACCGTCTAGTTGCAGGACTGCGCACAGCGAAGGAGTATTTCAACGATGTCTTTTAATAATTTAGATCAATTATACCGTTCTGTTATTATGGATCACTATAAAAACCCACGAAATAAAGGGTCTTTAGAGGAAAATAGCGTAACGATTGACATGAACAACCCAACGTGTGGAGATCGTATTCATTTAACGCTTCAAGTCCAAGGTGGCATTGTCCAAAATGCAAAGTTTGATGGTGAAGGTTGTTCCATCTCAATGTCTTCTGCTTCTATGATGACACAAATCGTTAAAGGTAAAAAAATCGAAGAGGCACTTGAGCTAGCAGATATTTTCTCGAAAATGATGCTAGGTGAAGAATTCGATTTGGATAAATATGATTTAGGGGACGTAGAGGCACTTCAAGGTGTGGCGAAATTCCCAGCACGTATTAAATGTGCAACGCTAGCTTGGAAAGCGATGGAAAAAGGCGTTAAAAATGAAGAAAGTAAATAAAACTGAACGGAGGAGAAAAAATGGCTAAAAAAATGCCTGATATCGGCGATTACAAGTATGGCTTCCATGATAAGGACGTATCTATTTTCCGTTCTGAGCGTGGTTTAACAGAAGAAATCGTTCGTGAAATCTCAAATATGAAAGAAGAGCCACAGTGGATGCTTGACTACCGCTTAAAGGCTCTTGAAAAATTCTACGAAATGCCAATGCCTCAATGGGGTGGCGACCTGGCATCGTTAAACTTCGATGAAATTACGTACTACGTAAAGCCATCTGAAGCAACACAACGTTCTTGGGATGAAGTACCTGAAGAAATCAAAACAACATTTGATAAATTAGGTATTCCTGAAGCAGAACAAAAATATCTTGCTGGTGTATCTGCTCAGTACGAATCTGAAGTAGTTTACCACAACATGAAGCAAGATTTAGAAGATATGGGTGTAGTATTTAAAGATACAGACTCTGCGTTAAAAGAAAACGAAGAAATCTTCAAAAAGCACTGGGGTACAGTTATCCCTTACACTGACAACAAATTTGCTGCATTAAACTCAGCAGTTTGGTCTGGTGGCTCATTCATTTACATGCCTAAAGGCGTTAAATTAGATACACCACTACAAGCGTACTTCCGTATTAACTCTGAAAACATGGGTCAATTCGAGCGTACATTAATTATCGTAGACGAAGGCGCATCAGTACACTACGTAGAAGGTTGTACAGCTCCTGTTTACACAACAAACTCTCTACACTCAGCTGTAGTAGAAATTATCGTTAAAAAAGATGCTTACTGCCGTTACACAACAATCCAAAACTGGGCAAACAACGTGTACAACCTAGTTACAAAACGTACTGTCGTTGAAGAAAACGGTACAATGGAATGGATTGACGGTAACATCGGTTCTAAGCTGACAATGAAATACCCTGCATGTATCCTTAAAGGTGAAGGTGCTCGTGGTATGACATTATCAATTGCATTAGCTGGTAAAGGTCAACACCAGCATGCGGGTGCAAAAATGATTCACCTAGCGCCTAACACGTCTTCTACAATCGTTTCAAAATCGATTGCAAAGCAAGGCGGTAAGGTAACGTATTTAGGTCAAGTGAAGTTCGGTAAAAACGCAACAGGTGCGCGTGCAAACATCGAATGTGACACATTAATTATGGATAACCAGTCTACGTCAGACACAATTCCATACAATGAGATCCTTAACGATAACGTATCACTAGAGCACGAAGCAAAAGTTTCAAAAGTATCTGAAGAGCAGTTATTCTACCTAATGTCTCGTGGTATTTCTGAAGAAGAAGCAACAGAAATGATCGTAATGGGCTTCATCGAGCCATTCACAAAAGAATTACCAATGGAATACGCAGTAGAAATGAACCGCCTTATCAAATTCGAGATGGAAGGTTCTATCGGATAATTACAAAAATCGAGTGCAAAGCGCGCTCGATTTTTTATTATCCCGCTGTGTTGAAAGCACCTTATTAATTTCAATATAAAATGGCCAGAAGGATAATGCTTCATATTTTATGATAAGTACTAGTATACTTTAAACTAAAAATATGACTTTATTGAGGTAGTAGGTGTTAGGATGACAAATAACGAATTAGATCAGGAAACAATAAGTAAGCAATTAAAGTATGCCCAGCAACATTTAGCCAATGAAAGAACATATTTAGCATGGATTAGAACGGCTATTTCAATATTAGGTGTTGCTTTCTTAGCAACAAGCTTGCACTTTACTATAGGGACTGTTCGGCATTTCTGGGTTGATTTGTTATCAGTAATGATCGGTATGGTCGCTTGTTTATTTGGGCTATTAATTATTTTCACAGCAACAATTAATTATTCTACAAAAAGAAAACAAATATTAAATGAAGTATTTATCCCTTCGAATAGACATATTGTTTGGATATCTTATTTTTTAATCGTATTGATTTTAATGATAATTATTTATTTTATGCTGATAAGTTTATCGTAATTATTATAGCAGGCTACACCGTAGTGGGTAGCCTGCTTTTACAATTAGCACATAAACGATACTTTCATTTTTCTTCCAGTACTATTTATATAATTTTCGCAAGACATCCGGTCGATCTGTGATAATGCCATCGACCCCAAGTTGGATTAATCGTTTCATATCACTTTTACTATTCACCGTATAAGTATGAACATATAATTTTTCCTCGTGTGCAATCGAGATGAGGTCGATTGGGAAGGTTTTGTAGTTCACAATGATGCCATCCGCGTATTGCTTAACCTTACGTAAATCATCCACTGTTAGGTTTTCGCTCTCTACCTTTGAAAAAATCTTCATTGTAGGAATAGAGGGGAATCGGCGCTTTAAAATTCTTAAGCTTTCCTCTGATTTGGATTGGAAAAGTAAAGTTTGAGGGTCGTTAATTCTACCACTCTCCACTAATACATCAATTAACGCTTGCTCGATGCCCGGACGTCTATTTTTTGTTTCGATGTATAGGGGGTACGTTCCGTATCGAGCGATCACTTCACGTAGGGTTAAAATTGGCGTTGATCCTTTATCGTTTTTCCGTTCTAAAGAGGCTAACTCCTTATAGGAATAGCTAGAAATCATTCGACCTTTAGCGTAAGGAGGCGATTCATCATGTTCAACTACTACCACTCCATCCTTTGTCATTTGAACATCAAGCTCAAGGTAGTCTGCTTTGTGGGAGAGGGCTAAATCATACGCTGCAAAGCTATGATCGACTTCGTAATAGGAAGCTCCACGATGAGCGATATTACTAACTCGATGTAGAGGCTGTTCTGGATAAAGCGCAAATAGGAAAAATGCAAAAAGCACGATAAAAATGATAAGATTCTTTTTAATCGAAATCACCTCTTTTTGCGAAGATCTCCTATTCCTATAAGCTATCAATAAATGCTTCGATTTCCTGCTGTGTTTTTCGTTCTTTACTTACAAATCGTCCAAGCTCTACTCCTTTTTCATAGGCAACGAAGCTTGGTATACCAAAAATGTCCATATTAACACATAGGTCGATAAATTCATCACGATCTATTTGAATAAATTCATACTGTGCATATTTTTCTTCAATTATTGGTAAAATGGGGTCTAGGAAACGGCAATCTCCACACCAATCTGCTGAGAAAACGAATAGCACACGTTCTCCGTTTTTCAGTCCTTCGAATTCTTCAATAGAATTTAAATTCTTCATAAAAAAACCTCCATAGATTTAGAAAACATTAACCTACCATATGATATTACTATTCATAACATACTGCAATTTTAAAACCTTGTAAACAGGTAAGGATTTATGTAATATAAGGAAAACTACATTAGAATAAGGATGTGTCATATATGTCAAACAAAATATATAACTCGATACTCGAGCTTGTTGGAAATACACCTGTAATTAAATTAAACCGGCTTGTCGGTGAGGATTGTGCGGAAGTATTAGTAAAAGTCGAATATTTTAATCCAAGTGGCAGTGTCAAAGATCGAGCTGCCTATTCTTTAATCGATACGGCTGAAAAACAAGGACTAATTCTACCAGGTGCGACGATTATTGAGCCAACGAGTGGAAATACCGGAATAGGGCTAGCGATGAATGCTGCTGCAAAAGGCTATAAGGCGATATTTGTTATGCCTGATAATATGACAAAGGAACGTATTGCTATTTTAAAGGCGTATGGTGCTCAGGTTGTATTAACTCCAGCAGCTGAAAAAATGCCTGGTGCTGTAAAAAAAGCGCTTGAGCTGCATAGTAGAATCTCTAATAGCTTTATCCCACAGCAATTCGAAAACTTAGCCAATCCTGCGATTCATCGAGTAACGACCGCTCCAGAAATTTTAGCGCAAACAGGTGGGAAGCTAGATGTATTTATTGCAACTGCTGGCACAGGAGGGACGATTACAGGAACTGGTGAGGTGTTAAAAGAGCATTTACCTAACTTAGAAGTAATTGTTGTGGAACCAAAAGGCTCTCCGGTGCTTTCAGGTGGACTACCTGGAAGCCATAAGCTTGTCGGAACTAGTCCAGGTTTTATCCCGGAAATTTTAAATACCGATATTTACGATGAAATTGTTGGAGTTGAGGATGAGGATGCTTTGCAAACAACTCGTGATTTAGCTAGGCTAGAAGGAATCTTAGTAGGACCCTCCTCTGGGGCAGCTGTTTGGACAGCAATTCAAAAGGCTAAAAAACTTGGGAAAGGGAAACGCGTATTATGTATAGCGCCTGATAATGGCGAGCGCTATTTAAGTATGGAAGGCTTATTTGAGTAAATTTCTTTTATAATAAGATAAATTAACATCTGTATTAGCCCTAGGGTTGGTGTTTCTCCAACATTAATGATACAGATGTTTTTTCTTTGCATTCGAAAAAATTCGGTCTTATTTATTTATCTGAAAAATTGAAATTCCATGTTGACAAAGTAAAAGGGATAAAATAATATAATACATATAAAAATACTAAGAATTAAAAGTAGCTCACTAGAGAAACTAGAGGCTGCTCAATTACTCAGAGGGTCTACCACTGTGAAATTGGGCAGTTTTTTATTTTTCTTAAAACATACTTTACTAATAGGTTTAATTTATTTGCTGATTAGATGACCTAAAGACATGGAGATAATCACTATTTTAAAACTGGAGGGAACAATATGAAAAAAAGAGGGATTGTTCAACATGCAGCAGTACTATTAACTTCTTTGGCGTTATTAACCGCTTGTGGGCAGGATTCAAAAAGCGTGAATGGAGCAAAGTCTGATTCTGTAGAGATATTAAATGTCTCATATGACCCAACGAGGGAGCTATATCAAGAGTTCAATGAAGAATTTGCTACGTATTGGGAGCAGAAAACGGGGCAAGAGGTCACAGTTAAGCAATCCCATGGAGGTTCGGGCAGTCAGGCGCGCTCGGTTATAGATGGCTTGGAGGCAGATGTAGCGACACTCGCTCTAGCTTACGATGTTGATGCTATTGCTGATCAAGCATTAATCGATCGTGACTGGATTGAACGATTAGAAAATAACTCAGCTCCTTACACGTCGACCATTGTTTTTTTAGTACGGAAAGGTAATCCAAAAAACATTAGGGATTGGGACGACTTAACGAAAAAAAATGTATCAGTTATTACACCGAACCCTAAAACATCTGGTGGTGCACGTTGGAACTATTTAGCTGCTTGGGGCTATGCACTCCAAAAATATAATAATGATGAAAAGAAGGCACAGAAGTTTGTAACGAAAATATATAGGAATGTAGAGGTATTAGATTCTGGCGCACGTGGTTCTACAACAACCTTTGTTGAAAAAGGGATTGGTGATGTTTTGATCGCATGGGAAAATGAAGCATTCCTAGCGTTGAATGAACTCGGGAAAGAAGAATTCGAAATTGTCTCACCCTCAACTAGTATTTTAGCTGAACCTTCTGTAGCGGTAGTTGATAGTGTAGTAGATAAAAAAGGTACAAGAGAAGTTGCAGAGGGCTATTTAGAGTATTTATATTCAGATGTTGGTCAGGAAATTGCTGCAAAAAATTATTACCGTCCTCGTTCAGAAAAGGTAGCTGCAAAGTATAAGGCTATTTTCCCTGAAATTACGCTATTTACTATAGATGAAAAGTTTGGTAGCTGGAGAGAGGCGCAAGAAAAGCATTTCGACGATGGTGGTGTGTTTGACTCCATTTATGAGTAGTGGAGATCGTTAAGTTAGGTGGTAAAACATATGAAGAAAAAGCATAGAAAAAAGAATGTATTACCTGGTTTTGGTCTTTCGATGGGGATAACGACGTTGTATATCTCTTTGTTTATATTCATTCCATTGTCAATGGTATTTATAGAATCCTCGCAGCTTAGTTGGTCGGAGTTTTGGCAAGTTGTTACGAACCCGCGAATGATGCATGCCTATAAAATTTCATTTGCAACTTCGTTTGCTGCAGCATTATTTAATGGCCTTTTTGGTTTTTTGATTGCTTGGGTGCTAGTACGTTATAGCTTCCCTGGCAAACGCATCATCGATGGCCTAATTGATTTACCCTTTGCTCTGCCAACAGCAGTTGCGGGGATTGCTTTGACAACTCTGTATGCACAGGATGGATGGGTTGGACAATACTTTTCAGCAATCGGCATAAAAATTTCGTTTACACCGATTGGAATTACAATTGCTCTCATGTTTATAGGTTTACCCTTTGTAGTAAGAATGGTGCAGCCGGTGCTAGAAAATATGGAGCGAGAGGTGGAAGAAGCAGCCTCTAGCTTAGGTGCAACGAGACGGCAAATCTTTGCGAAAATCATTTTCCCTGAAGTATTGCCAGCTCTTTTAGCAGGATTTTCGTTAGCCTTTGCAAGGGGACTCGGTGAATATGGTTCAGTTGTTTTTATTGCCGGGAATATGCCAATGAAAACAGAAATTGCCCCGCTAATGATTATGACAAAGCTTGAGCAATTTGATTATGCAGGAGCTACAGCGATTGCAACTGTTATGTTACTAGTCTCTTTTGTTTGCTTAATACTTATTAATTTACTTCAGAAATGGAGCAGGAAGCATGATTTGCAAGGTGAATAGGAGGTGTGCTGCACGTGACAGTAGATGTTTCGAAATATAAGGAAAACCGAACTCAATCCGTAACGAGTGAAAAAAAACGAGCAAATTGGACGAAGCGGATTTTGATTGGAGTAATGCTGCTCTATTTAAGCTTATTTCTTTTAGTTCCGATTGTGTTTATTTTTGTGAAAGCATTTGAACAAGGAGCAGCCGTGTATTTTGCAGCGATTACTGAGAGTGATGCACTGTCTGCTATTAAGCTAACATTACTCGTAACTGTAATTACAGTACCACTCAATACAATTTTCGGTGTAGCGGCGGCATGGTGTATTACGAAGTTTCAATTTAGAGGGAAGCAGCTCCTATTATCCCTGATTGAATTACCTTTTGCAGTATCACCGGTTATTGCAGGTTTAGTTTTTGTATTATTCTTTAGTCCGCGTGGTGTACTGGGACCATGGCTGACAGATTGGGGAATAAAAGTTATTTTCTCCGTACCTGGAATTATTATTGCAACGATGTTTGTCACTTTGCCCTTTGTAGCACGTGAGCTGATCCCTGTCATGCAGGCGCAAGGAAGTGCAGAGGAGGAGGCGGCAGTTTCTCTTGGAGCAAATGGCTGGCAAATGTTTTTCCGAGTAACCCTTCCAACGATAAAATGGGGGCTACTGTACGGCATGATCTTATGTAATGCCCGAGCAATCGGAGAGTTTGGAGCAGTATCGGTAGTTTCGGGTCGAATTCGAGGTATGACAAACACGATGCCATTACATGTAGAAATTTTATATAACGAATACCAATTTTCAGCGGCGTTTGCAGTTGCTTCATTGATGTCGCTACTTGCACTCTTAACGTTAATTGTGAAGTCTTGGATTGAATGGCGAACTGAAAAGGAACAACAAGCTTAAGAATGGGTGATGAAAAATGTCAATAGAAATACGCAATGTGACGAAGCACTATGGCTCGTTTCAGGCATTATCGAATATAAATTTAGATATTCCTAAAGGGGAGTTAGTAGCATTACTTGGCCCGTCAGGTTCTGGGAAAACGACGCTGCTCCGAATGATTGCTGGTCTAGAGTCGATTGAAGAAGGTAGCATTTCTTTTGATGGTATAGATTTAAGTGATGTGAGTGTGAATCAACGTGATGTAGGCTTTGTGTTTCAGCATTATGCATTATTTAAGCATATGACCGTATTTGATAATATTGCATTCGGCTTAAAGGTACGTAAAAAAAGACTGCGCCCGTCAAAGAAGGAAATTGAGCATAAAGTAAACGAGCTGTTGGATTTAGTGAAATTAAGTGGTTTTGCCCAACGTTATCCTACGCAGCTCTCTGGTGGGCAACGGCAGCGTGTAGCACTAGCAAGAGCCTTGGCAGTAGAACCGAAAATATTATTGCTAGATGAGCCGTTCGGTGCACTCGATGCAAAGGTACGAAAAGAGTTACGTAGGTGGTTACGAAAATTACATAATGAGATCCATGTAACGAGTGTATTCGTAACACATGATCAAGAAGAGGCATTAGATGTTGCGGACCGAATCGTCATTATGAATAAAGGGGAAATTGAGCAGCTCGGTACGCCATCAGAAGTATATGATAAGCCGGCTAGTCCATTCGTATATGACTTTTTAGGTAATGTAAATTTGTTTCACGGCCGCCTGCATAAAGGGAAGCTAGATTTAGGCTCAGCGAGATTTGATGCACCAGATCATTTGCATGCCCATGATACAGAAGCAGTTGGATATGTTCGCCCTCATCATTTGAAAATAGAGAGAGAGCAGAGGAGTGAGGAAGCGATTGCAGCAAAAATTACATTTATGCATTCGATTGGTCCGACATGGCATGTTGAGATGAAGCGTGAAGATCATGATGCGTATGTAGAGGTGGAGGTAAGTAAGGAAGACTACGAGCAGCTTGGGTTAAAGGTTGGAGAAGTGGTATATGTCAGTCCAAAAGAAATGAAAGTATTCATACCAGAGGACTTTGTGATTTAAGGAGGGATTCTTTTGTTAACGTACGAAGCATGGCAGGAGCCGAACGTTTCATTTGAAGCTGATGAAATATATAAAGGCGCTCTGCAGGTTTTAGAATGGAGCTTTAAAGAGTATGGAAAAGATATTGTGTACGCATGTAGTTTTGGCATTGAAGGAATTGTGCTAATTGATTTAATTGCGAAAGTACAGCCGGATGCACAAATTGTGTTTTTAGATACAGATGTACATTTTAAAGAAACATACGAAACGATTGAGCGAGTCCGTGAGAAATATCCAGCACTCCGTATAGAATTAAAAAAGCCAGCGCTCACTTTAGAGCAGCAAGCGGAGCAGTTCGGCGATAAATTATGGGAAACGAATCCAAATCAATGCTGCAATATTCGAAAGCTAAATCCATTAAATGAGGTACTAACGGGTGCTAAAGCGTGGATTTCTGGTCTTCGTCATGAGCAATCAGAAACACGGAAAAATGTTGAGTTTATCAATAAGGACGATCGTTTCCAATCGGTTAAGATATGCCCACTGATTCACTGGACATGGAAGGATGTATGGCGATACGTCTCAAAGCATGAATTAACTTATAACATCCTGCACGACCAAGGTTACCCGAGCATCGGCTGTTTACATTGCACAAAGCCTGCTTTTACCGCTGAAGATTTACGCTCAGGAAGATGGCAAGGGCAAGGAAAAACAGAATGTGGCCTACATGGCTAACCATTAATTTTGATAGATTTTGAAAGGAGAACACGTAAATGAATGAACTGACTCACCTCGATCAACTTGAGGCAGAAGCAATATATATTATTCGCGAAGTGGCTGCGGAATGTGAAAACCCAGTAATGCTTTATTCAATTGGAAAGGATAGCTCCGTTATGCTTCATTTAGCGATGAAAGCCTTCTATCCGGAAAAGCCACCGTTTCCTTTTCTGCACATCGATACAACATGGAAATTTAAAGAAATGATCAGATTTAGAGACCGACGTGCAAAAGAACTAGGCATTGAAATGCTAGTCCACAGGAATGAAGAGGGGCTTGAGCAAGGCATTAATCCATTCGATCACGGTTCGGCCTATACAGATATTATGAAAACACAAAGCTTAAAGCAAGGTCTAGATAAATACGGGTTTACGGCAGCTTTTGGTGGAGGAAGACGAGATGAGGAAAAATCCCGTGCCAAGGAACGTATTTTTTCCTTCCGAAATAAAAACCACGCTTGGGATCCGAAAAATCAACGACCTGAAATGTGGCAGCTCTATAATACACAAATTCATAAGGGGGAAAGCATACGTGTCTTCCCAATTTCAAACTGGACTGAAAAGGATATATGGCAATATATTCATCGAGAAGGTATCGATATTGTTCCACTTTATTTTGCAAAGGAAAGACCCGTTGTGAACCGAGATGGCAATTATGTGATGGTAGATGATGAACGTATGAGATTAGAACCGAATGAAGAAGTGATAATGAAAAAAGTTCGTTTTCGTACATTAGGCTGCTACCCTCTGACAGGCGGTATTGAATCGGATGCAGTTACGTTGGATGAAATTATTGAAGAAACATTAGGTGCCGTTACATCAGAACGTACAACTCGTGTTATCGATCAAGAAGCTGTTGGGAGCATGGAAAGACGTAAGCGAGAGGGGTATTTCTAACATGAAAAGCTTATTGAAATTTATAACTTGTGGCAGTGTAGATGATGGGAAATCTACGCTAATCGGTCATATGCTCTATGATGCTAAGCTGCTGTTTGCTGACCAGGAAAAAGCATTAGAATTAGATAGCAAACTAGGCAGTCGTGGCGGAGAAATTGACTATTCACTACTACTAGATGGTTTACTAGCAGAACGAGAGCAGGGGATTACGATCGATGTCGCGTATCGCTATTTCACAACAGACTATCGTTCGTTTATTGTAGCAGATACGCCAGGGCACGAGGAATACACACGTAATATGGCTGTAGGTGCTTCGTTTGCTGACCTTGCTATTATTCTAGTAGATGCAACAAAGGGAGTTATTACCCAAACGAAGCGTCATGCTCGTATTTGTGCCCTTATGGGTGTGAAGCATATTGTATTAGCTGTTAATAAAATGGATTTAATAGGGTTCAATCAAGCTCGATTTAATGAAATAAGAGATGATTTTTTTCAACTAACAAAGGATTTCTCACTTGAAAGTATTCAAATTATTCCAGTTTCCGCAACGAATGGGGACAATATAACAAAGAGCTCGGAGAATACACCATGGTACGATGGGCTAGCCTTACTTCCTTATTTAGAACAAGTAGATGTTCGAAAAGACAAGGAGCAACAATTTTTCATGATGCCTGTACAGCGGGTAAGCAGACCTGATCATACATTTCGCGGTTTTCAAGGGCAAATTGAAGCTGGGGCAGTAGCGGTAGGGGATGAAGTAATCGCTCTTCCAAGTAATGAAAAGGCGAAGGTAAAAAGTATTTTATTAACGGACAGAGAAGTTCAATGCGCTAGTATAGGGCAGCCTATTACAGTTCAATTAGATCGAGAAGTAGATGTTTCGCGCGGCTGCGTTTTAACTACAGCGGATAATATTGAAGGAGCTGATTTATTTTCTGCTCAAATTCTATGGATGGATGATACAAAGCTTGTCCCTGGAAAGCAGTATTTCGTGAAAATTGGAACGAAAATTATTCCTGGTACGGTTCTTTCGATTCAACATAAAGTGGA
Organism: Lysinibacillus sp. 54212; assembly: GCF_036662795.1. Classification (NCBI taxonomy): domain Bacteria; kingdom Bacillati; phylum Bacillota; class Bacilli; order Caryophanales; family Bacillaceae; genus Lysinibacillus; species Lysinibacillus sp. 54212. The sequence goes on along the minus strand of NZ_JBAFWZ010000011.1, from coordinate 52,539 downwards.
TATTAATACAGGACAGCATATTCAAGCTGAGCAAATTGTGAAAAATGAATTAGCCTCATGTGAAATAGCTCTGTCAGAAAAAATCGTGTTTGATTCATTTGAACGGAATGAAGCACTAGGGAGTTTTATTTTAATTGATCGTGTTACGAATATGACATCCTCATGTGGTGTGATTCTTCAAGCTCTTCACCATGCCCATAATATTAGCTGGCAAAATACAGATATAACAAGGGAAGTGCGGGCAAGTCAAAAAGGGCAGTCCCCTGTAACGCTGTGGTTCACTGGTCTTTCAGGCTCAGGAAAATCAACTCTCTCGAATGAAGTTGAAAAGCGCCTAGTTTCCTTAGGTTATCATACGATGCTACTAGACGGAGACAATGTTCGACTAGGTTTAAATAAAGATTTAGGTTTTGACGAAGTGGGCCGTGTGGAAAATATCCGTCGTATCGCCGAAGTGGCGAAGCTGATGAATGATGGGGGCTTAATTACGTTAACATCGTTTATTTCACCATTCGAGCAGGATCGTTCCTATGCGAAGAGGGTTATTGGCGACGCTTATATTGAAATATACGTCAGTACACCACTCCAGGTTTGTGAAGAGCGTGATGTGAAAGGGCTATATAAAAGAGCACGAGCAGAGGAAATACAGCATTTTACCGGTATTTCCAGTCCATATGAAGCACCGAGGAATCCTCATATTGAAATCGATACAAGCGACTATTCATTAGAGGACGCAACCGATTATATTGTAAAAGAAGTTTTAAAATTTCTGTCCCTATAAAGCTAATAAAAATCCTCCCTACATATTAGACCTACGTTATATAAACGAAAAAGGGAGGATGTTAGCTACAAATTCAGAAGATTAATTAAATATGAAAGAAGTCTCCTTTTAGCTTAGATTTTGCAATATGGAAAGGGTTTTTTAAATGTTCTTTATTGTATTGCAGTGGTAGACCTGTATTATACTCTTCAACCCTGCCACCACTAAACGTTACAATAGCTTCCCCGGCAGCAGTATCCCATTCCATTGAATAGCTTAGCCGAGGGTAAATATCTGCGCTACCTTCTGCGATTAAACACATTTTTACCGAGCTACCTGCTTCGATAATATGTACATCGCCGACCTGCTGTTGAATTTGGTCGATATAGGCTTGCGTGATTGTTGAAAAATGAGAGCGGCTCACAACAATTGCTAATGAATCGCGTGGTTGGGTAATAGGTAATTTTTCGGATGCATCTATTAATTCGCTTTCACTATAAACCTTCTGTAACGTAGTATTACATTTTTCCATTTTATAGGAACCTAGCCTACTGCTTGCAAAGTACATTGTGTCCTGAGAGGGTAAATAAATAACGCCCAAAATAGGTGTGCCCCTTTTAATAAGTCCGATATTGACTGTGAATTCTCCATTTCGCTTAATAAATTCCTTTGTGCCATCTAAAGGATCAATAAGCCAAGCAGTATGCCAACGCTCCCGCTGTTTATAGTCAGGCAATTCCCCTTCTTCACTGATTAATGGAATAGTTGGATAGAGTGAGGATAGTTTATCGCAAATATAGTTATGTGATTTTTTATCAGCAATGGTTACTGGTGAAGCATCGTTTTTATATTCAACTGTCATCCCATCTGAATGATACACATCTAAAATTTGCTGTCCTGCTTCGAATGCCGTTTTAGCGATTTCTAATATATTGATCCTTTGGTTGACCATGGTATCCCTCCTAGTTGCTGTAATTCTAACATAGCTACTAGGAATACTCAAGATTAGTCAGAGGTATGTAGGAATGATTGAGTAAAGGTGCTATTTCCTTTGAAATCACCAATAAAGCCTTTAAGATGGAGAATGAAAAAATAATAACCGAGTTTTTTTATAGGTATTATTGTATTTGGGATGAGAATACTTTAATATATACATTAATATTAATTATTGGAAATAATTCGCATTAAAAGGAGGGTAATTTTATGGGGAAGGTTTATATTGTTGGAGCGGGACCTGGGGATGTTGAGTTAATAACTGTTAAGGGCCTTCGCTGCATTAAAGAAGCAGATGTTATTTTTTACGATCGATTAATAAATAAGGAATTATTAGAGTATGCCAAGCCTAATGCGAAGCTGATCTATTGTGGCAAGCTACCGAATCGTCATGCAATGATTCAGGAACATATTAATTTTTCGCTTGTACAATATGCCAGTCAAGGGAAAGTAGTGACACGCTTAAAAGGTGGAGACCCATTTGTTTTTGGTCGTGGTGCTGAAGAAGCAGAGGTACTAGCCGAACATAAAATCCCGTTTGAAATTGTACCAGGAATTACTTCAGGCATTGCAGCACCGGCGTATGCAGGAATTCCGGTGACACATCGAGATTACAGCTCGAGCTTTGCCATTGTGACAGGACATATGCGTGAAGGAAAGGATGATTCTATAAAATGGGAAAACTTGGCGAAGGGAATCGATACATTAGCGATTTACATGGGAGTAGGAAATTTACCGTATATTTGCTCACAGCTATTAAAGTATGGGCGAAATCCTTCAACGCCTGTTGCGCTCGTACATATGGGGACATTTGAAGAACAGCAAACGGTGACGGGAACTTTAGAAACGATTGTGTCACGGGCTAAGGAAAGTCAAATTAGCAATCCGAGCATGATTATTGTTGGAGAGGTAGTTTCGATCCGTGAAAAAATACAATGGTTTGAGCAAAAGCTCGAGACAGAGCGGTATGTAGAAGAAAGTATCAGGATAAGTAGGTGAGAGGATGCACGCAATTTTATATGTTGGGCATGGAACAAGAGTGAAAAAAGGGGTAGAAGAGGCTCTATGTTTTATCGAGGAAACAAAGAGGCAGGTTGCAGTGGGGATTCAAGAAACAGCTTTTTTAGAATTAGTAGAGCCAACTATCCTGCAAGGAATAGAGAATTGTGTAAATCGAGGTGCTACAACTATTACGATTGCTCCTATTTTGCTACTGTCAGCTCAGCACGCAAAGGAAGACATTCCAGTAGAAATTGAAAGGGCTCGAAAATTGTATCCGTATGTAAAGTTTCTAATAGGTCAACCATTTGGCATTCATGATGCATTAATCGATACCGTATATAAACGTATTACCGAGCAGTCTCTTGAAATTTTACCTGAAGCAGAGGTGCTATTAGTGGGGCGGGGAAGCAGTGATCTGGCAGTCGTAAGAGATATGAACATTATTAGTCACCGTCTGCAGGAGAAATTTGGGTTTTGTTCAGTACGTACTTGCTTTTTATATGGCTCAGGACCATCGTTTGACGATACTTTAAATGGTTTACAGCTCCAAGATGTAAAGCAGCTATTTATCGTTCCGTACTTATTATTTTCAGGTCTATTAAGTATTGGGATTCGAAAAAAGGTGAATGCACTTGAAATTGATGAGGCCCGAATCATTTTATGTGAGAGTCTAGGCTATGACCAAAACGTTCGTCAGGTTCTTATTGAGCGAGTGCAAAAGGCGATTTAATAAGGGGGATCGAGTATGACAAAGCAAAAGGAAAATGTTGAAGCAGCTCTAGAAAACATTAAGGAGATGCTCGCAACGATTAAGTTTGGAACAATTACACTTGTTATACAGGATGGGCTTGTTGTTCAAATCGAGAAAAATGAAAAAATTAGATTGAAGTAAATTCGCGAGGTGGAAAAATTGACTTTAAATGTATTGAGCAGTCCGTTTAACGAAGAGCAAATAAAAGGATTAAATGAATTATTACCAAGCTTAACTGACTATCAAAAAATTTGGTTAACAGGCTACTTAAGTGGAGCACAGGCTACAGCACAAGCATCGCTTGAAAATCCTATCGAAGCAGCAGTGGTAGAGGAACCGATTCAGGCCGTAAGACAAATTGCTACTGTTTTATATGGATCCCAAACTGGCAATGCACAAGGTGTAGCAGAGAAGCTAGGAAAGACTTTAAGTGAATACGGTGTAGAGGTAACCGTTTCATCCATGTCAGCGTTTAAAACGAATAATCTGAAAAAACTGACTAATTTATTTGTAGTGGCAAGTACACATGGAGAAGGGGAGCCGCCTGATAATGCCATTGGATTCCATGAGTTTCTTTATAGCAAGCGGGCACCGAAGCTCCATCATGTGAAGTTTTCGGTACTAGCCCTAGGAGATAGCTCTTATGAGTTTTTCTGTAAAACAGGTATTGATTTTGATGAAAGATTAGAGAAACTCGGTGCGCAGCGTATTATTCCGCGTGTAGACTGTGACCTAGATTTTGAGGAGCTTGCCCATAATTGGGTGGAAGAGGTGGCCCGTGAGCTGTCAGCCTTGACGCCACAAGCATCAACTGGAGGAGAGGTAAAGGCAATCGGACAAAACGAGGAAACAGTGTATTCCAAGAAAAATCCGTTCCAAGCAGAGGTGCTTGCGAATATTAATTTAAACGGTCGTGGCTCAAATAAGAAAACGCATCATCTTGAGCTCTCGTTGGAAGGCTCTGGGTTAACCTATGAACCTGGAGATAGCATTGGCATCCTGCCGGAAAATGATCCAACCTTAGTAGTCTCCCTTATTTCAGCTCTTGGCTTTGATGAAAATATAAAGGTGAAGCTACAAGATGAAGAACTTTCGTTGAAGGAAGCGCTGCAAAAGAAGCTAGAAATTACGGTGTTGTCAAAGCCGTTATTACAAAAAATTGCGGCATTCACCGGCAATGAAGAATTAGGAAATATTTTAGCACAAGCTAATGCTTGGAAGGATTATGGGTATGGACGCGACTTACTAGATGTAGTGGAGCAATTTGGTCCGTTTTCATGGTCAGAACAGGATTTTGTAGAATTACTACGAAAAATTCCAGTTCGTCTTTATTCGATCTCAAGTAGTCAGCGGGCCAATGAGGATGAGGTTCATTTAACGATTGGAAAGGTAAGTTATGAAGGGGATGGTCGTACACGTCTCGGTGTATGCTCTGGGGGGATTGCAGAGCGTCTAGAAGAGGGCGAAAAGCTTCCGATTTATGTGCATAGAAATCCAAACTTCAAATTACCAAAGGACGATTCTACACCGATTATTATGATTGGTGCTGGTACTGGAATTGCGCCATACCGTTCCTTTATAGAGGAACGAGCAGAAGCAGGTGTAGAGGGTAAATCATGGTTGTTCTTTGGTGATCAGCATTTTGTTACAGACTTCCTTTACCAAACAGAGTGGCAGAGTTGGTTAAAAGAAGGGGCTCTTACGAATTTAACCGTTGCTTTTTCACGAGATACTGAACACAAGGTATACGTACAGCATCGCTTACAGGAAAATGCAAAAGAGGTTTACCAATGGCTTGAACAAGGTGCAATCATTTATGTATGTGGTGACGAAAAAACGATGGCAGCCGATGTCGATAAAATGTTACATACGATTATTGAAGAACAGAGTGAAAAAACAATAGATGAAGCAGCAAAATATATCAATGAATTAAAGAGTCAACAACGTTATCAAAGAGATGTGTACTAACGATAAATCGGCAAGTTGAATTTGATGGATTGGAGAGAAGAAAGTATGACTGAAAAAATTGTATTACCGCCACAGCCTGGTACGCCAAGTGACGTGGAACGTATAAAAAATGAAAGTAATTATTTACGAGGAACACTTGAAGGAACGATGAAATATCCTTTAAGCTCTGGGATTCCTGAAGATGATAACCGTTTAATGAAATTCCACGGAAGCTATTTACAGGATGACCGCGATGTGCGCAATGAACGTGAAAAGCAAAAGCTAGAGCCCGCGTATCAATTTATGGTACGTGTTCGAACACCGGGCGGGACAGCTACACCCCAGCAATGGCTTGTTATGGATGAAATGGGCGATAAATATGGGAATGGTTCATTAAAGTTAACAACTCGTCAAGCATTTCAGGTGCACGGCATTTTAAAATGGAATGTTAAAAAGTATATGCAAGAAATTCATGAGGCGCTGTTAGATTGTATTGCAGCATGTGGCGACGTGAACCGGAATGTAATGTGTAATGTAAACCCAAATCAGTCTTCGCTACATGATGAAGTATATCAATGGTCTGCAAAGCTAAGTGAGCATCTGTTACCTAGAACGCGCGCCTATCATGAGCTTTGGCTAGATGGTGAAAAAGTATATGACGGTCAAGAAGCAGAGGTAGAGCCAATTTACGGAGCCCTTTACTTGCCTCGTAAATTCAAAATCGGTATAGCGATCCCACCAAGCAATGATGTTGATGTTTTTTCGCAGGATATTGGCTTTATTGCAATTGTAGAAAATGAGGAGCTAGTAGGCTTTAACGTTGCTGTTGGTGGCGGTATGGGTATGACACATGGTGATACTTCCACTTATCCGCAGCTTGGTCGTATAGTTGGCTATATTCCTAAAGAACGATTACTAGAAACAGCTGAGAAAATCCTAACAATACAGCGAGACTATGGAAATCGGGCGGTCCGTAAAAATGCACGCTTTAAATATACGATTGATGCACGTGGGCTTGATTGGTTCAAGGAGGAGCTCAATCGACGTTTAGGATGGGAATTAGGAGAGACTCGTTCATATTCCTTTAAGCGCACAGGTGATGAATTTGGCTGGATTAAAGGGGCGGACGGGAATTGGCATTTTACGCTGTTTATCCAAAATGGACGCATTCGAGATTTTGAGGATTATCAGTTAAAAACAGGTCTTCGTGAAATTGCAAAAGTCCATACAGGCTTGTTCCGTTTAACACCAAATCAAAATTTATTAATTGCAGATGTAGCTCCACAAAAGAAACGTACGATTGATATGTTATTAAAAAAATACAATATTACAGATGGTGCACATTATTCGGCACTTCGACGTAATTCGATTGCGTGTGTTTCGTTACCAACATGTGGCTTAGCAATGGCTGAAGCTGAGCGTTATTTACCATCTCTAATTACAAAAATCGATGATATTTTATCTGAAATCGGCTTGCTTGAAACGGAAATTGGCATCCGCATGTCAGGCTGTCCAAATGGCTGTTCACGTGCAGCAATGGGGGAAATCGGCTTTATCGGAAAAGGTCCAGGAAAATATAATTTGTATTTAGGTGGCGATTTCAAAGGGGAACGTCTTAATAAGATTTATCGTGAAAATATTGGCGAAGACGAAATACTAGCTACACTTCGTCCGATTTTCGAACACTATGCAAAAGAGCGCGGTGAAGGCGAACATTTCGGTGACTTTGTGATTCGTAAAGACTATGTGCAGGCCGTGACAGACGGTCGTGACTTTCATAATCAACCTGTTACATGATAAATAAGTGAAGAAAGAGCTCGTTCTTACGTAATTTACGTAGGCGAGCTTTTTTGTTTTTCTAATGATATGCTTTATGAATAAAAATTTGCTATAAGTGATAGAGAAGGGAGATGATAAAATGATTTATATTGGTTTAACTGGCTGGGGCGATCATCCGGCATTGTATTCTGAAGTAACAAGTGCACGGGATAAATTATTTGATTATAGCGGTCATTTTCCAGTTGTAGAGGTCGATACTTCATTTTATGCGATTCCGAACTCCGCAACGATAGACAAATGGTGTAGGGATACACCGGAACGCTTTCAATTTGTCTTAAAGGCATACCAAGGGATGACAGGGCATTTACGGGAGGATCTACCATATGAAACACGAAATGATATGTTTAATGCTTTCAAAGAGTGTGCAAATACCTTTAAAAAATATAATAAATTAGCCCTGGTGCTCGTTCAATTTCCACCGTGGTTTGATTGTACAGCCCAAAATGTCCAATATATTCGTTACATAAAAGGGCAGCTAATCGATTACCCTATTGCCATCGAATTTCGTAATCAAACATGGTACGCTAGGGATACGAAGGAAAAAACGCTGCACTTTTTACGAGAAAATGAGCTAATTCATACCGTCTGTGATGAACCACAAGCTGGTGTTGGATGCGTACCACTTGTACCGATCTCAACTGCGAATAAGGCTTTAGTACGTATTCATGGGCGCAATATTCATGGATGGCGAAATATCGGGAATATGCACAATTGGCGAAAGGTACGATTTCTTTATGATTATAATGAAGAGGAATTGCAAGCACTAGCCGAGCAAGTCCGACAGCTACAGGGGCAGGCAAAAGATGTGTTTGTACTGTTTAACAATAATTCGGATTATCATGCAGCGCCTAATGCAAAGCGAATGCAGGAAATACTAGGGCTTCAGTTTGAGGATCTTTCACCAAAGCAAATGAATATGTTTGAAGGAGAGTTGTAATGGAATTTTTACTGCTATTTATTATTGCCCTTTGTGCAGGAATAATCGGCGCGTTAGTCGGCTTAGGTGGAGGGGCCATTTTAATTCCTGCCACATTATTTATTGGAATTAGCCTAGGCTTTATTCCAGATATTACCCCGCAAACAGTAGTCGGCTTATCGGTCATCATGATGATTTTTACAGGTTTAGCTTCTACCCTCTCCTATATGAAATCCAAAACAGTAGATTTTAAATCTGGTTTTATTTTCTTTGCAGGAAGTGTACCGGGAACAATTACTGGTGCCTGGATTAATAAAGGGTTAGATTTACCTTCCTTTAATTTATATTTTGGCATTTTATTGATAATACTAGCGATCATTTTAATTATCCGCGATAGGTTAAAGCCGGTGAAATGGTTTGTTGAAAATGGGAAAAAAATGAATTTTGTCGATGGGAATGGTGAACGGTACCAGTATGGCTATCCAATTTGGTTTGCTCTTTTATTTACATTCTTTGTTGGATTAATGTCGGGCTTATTTGGCATAGGTGGGGGTTCAATGATAGTACCTGCTATGATTATTTTATTTTTATTTCCACCGCATGTTGCAGTTGCCACGTCGATGTTTTTGGTGTTTTTAACATCGATTGTAAACTCAGCGAGCCACATATATTTAGGAAATGTACCTTGGCTTTATACAATACCTGTCATTCCTGGTGCTTATATTGGTGCAAAGCTTGGTGCCACACTGGGGAAAAAATTGAAGTCCGAATCACTTGTATTTGCCCTTCGGATTGTGTTACTACTCTTAGGTGTTCGTTCGATATTTGATGCATTATTTTAGAAAGAGGTGTGGGCGGTGCTCGAAAAGATTCATCTATTCCATACAAATGATTTACATAGCCATTTTGAATATTGGTTACGTATGCAAGTATATATAAAGGAGCAACGTTTAATATGTGCAGGTCGAGGTGAGCCGAGTTTTTTATTAGATGTCGGTGATCATATGGACCGCTCCAATGTTTATACAGAGGCAACACTTGGGAAGGGGAATGTTCGATTATTAAACGAGGCTGGATATGATGTCGTAACGATTGGAAATAACGAGGGCATCACGCTATCCTATGAGGAGCTTTGTGCCTTATATGAGGACGCAGCTTTTGACGTGGTTGTGGCGAATATTAACGCAATAAACGGGGAAAATCCCGCCTGGCTAAAGCCTTATACAATATTACAGACTAAGCTCGGTACAACAATCGCTGTTATCGGTGCAACAGCTCAGTTCGATGCTTTTTATAGAACGTTAAATTGGGAAGTAACGGAGCCTCGTGCCGCGATCATCTTACTTGTTCAAAAGCTTCGTGCGCAAGTAGATATCATCGTGTGCCTTTCACATTTAGGGATTACAGATGATGAACTGCTTGCAAAGGAATGTCCAGATATTGATGTTATTTTTGGCGCCCATACGCATCATAAGTTTCCCCAGGGGAAATGGGAAAATGGTGTCCTTCTAACAGGTGGCGGAAAATTCGGTCAGTATACGGGACATACAACAATAACGTACAACCATACCAACAAAAGTATTGTTTCGTTAAAAGAAGAATTAATCGAAAATGGGATGCTTGCTACAGTCCAGGGTGAGGATGATTTTGTGTATCATCTAGCAAAGGAAGGCAGGGAGATATTAAATACACCGGTCATTAGAATGACGAAAACCTACTACAAGGAATGGTTTCATTATTCACCCCTCTCCGATCTATTTGCCAGATCAATTTGGGCTTATACGAATGCTGATTGCGTAATGTTTAATGCGGGCATTTTCCTCGATAATTTACAGCAAGGGTATACGAGTGCCTACGATCTGCATAAAATCCTACCTCATCCAATTAATTTATGCACGATTGAATTAACAGGAGCAGAGCTAAAGGAAATGTACCTGCAAGCACAAAATGAGGATTGGCCAGAATTACAACTAAAGGGTCTAGGGTTTAGGGGCATTGTTTTTGGTAAAGTACTGCTATATGGCATTAAGTTTACAAAGCAGCGGGAGTTACTTATCAATGGAAAAAGAGCTGATATGCAAAAAACATATACGCTTGCTACATTAGATTTATTTACGTTCGGTTACTTTTTCCCGAGCTTTAAATATGCAAAGAAGCACTATTATTTACCTGCATTCCTGCGTGACATTTTTATGGCATATTTGCAAAATAGACCATAATTATCCTTTATACAGCTTTTCTAATTGCTCAGTTACGATTATAATGAGAAGTAAATTTAACGTAATTTATAGAATGGGGCATGAGAAATCAATGCGACTAATATCATTAAATGTCCTTAAAGAAGGGATGGTCGTTGGAAGGACGATTTGGAACGAGGCAGGCCATCCTCTTTTACAAAAGGGCGTAGAAGTATCAGATCATATTATTAACCGACTGAAGCAATTGAATATTCATTATATTTATATTGAAGATAAGATTGCCGAGGGAATTGAAATCGAAGAAACAATCTCACATCAGGTTAGAACACGGACAGTACATAATATTACTAAATCATTTAATGCGGTGAAAAAAGCTGAGCCAACACAGGCCTCCTATGTCCTTGATCAACAATCAAAGGTGATCGGTGGAATAATAGAGGGCTTATTAGACTCCATTCTAGAAAGTGAAGAGATATTAACTGTATTAACAGATGCCTATTTATATGATGAATACTTATACCATCATTCCTTCCAGGTAACCCTTTATTCGATTGCGATTGCAAAGGAAATGGGCTATGCCTACGAGGATTTACGTTTAATAGGGATTGGGGCAATGCTACATGATGTTGGTAAATTACTTATTCCAACAGAAATTTTATTAAAGCCAGGTCGATTAACGACAGAGGAATATGATTTGATGAAGCAGCATGCAAAGTTTGGCTTTGACTTGTTGCGTAATTTACATTCCATCTCGTTGCTCGTTGCTCATTGTGCCTTCCAGCATCATGAGCGTCTTGATGGAAGCGGCTATCCTCGAGGGCTAGTAGATTTTGAGATTCATCCTTTTGCTAAAATCATCGGTGTAGCTGATGTTTTTGATGCTGTTACGTCGAACCGTGTTTACCGCGAAAAGCTGCTACCTTCACAAGGAATAGCCATTATTGAAGCAGGTAGCGGGACGATTTATAGTGAAAAAGTTGTTGAAGCATTAAAGCGTAGTATCATTCATTATCCGAATGGTACGGTGTTGTTATTATCGGATGGACGACGTGGAATTGTTTCAAAGCAAAATAATAGTCAACCAGAGTGTCCGTTAGTACGAATATTCGAAGTGGAAAATGTACTTTTAGACGCCACATATGAAATTAATCTAGCGGATCATCCAGCGCTTCGTATCGACAAAATTGAAACAGAATACGTTGCTTATGTCGAATAGTACAATCTCCTTGCTCATATTATGTGAGCAGGGGGATTTTTTTGTTCTCAAGACGGAGACCAAAAATGCGATTTCGGCAGCGAAGCAGAAAATCATCGAAATTTTCATTGCTGCTAGTTAGTTTATTCGTGATGATTCTACTGACCATTTATTTTATAAATAGTCGTTTAATGCCGGTTTATCTAGATTATGCTCATGTGCAAACACATAAAATAGCTTCGTATGTTGTGAGTAAGGCAATTGATGCACGAACGACCAAAGTGCTAGATATTAATGAAATTATTGAGGAATTACCTCCCGGTGAAAGTGAAATGATTGCTGTAAAATTTAATACAGAAATAATTAATCGAGTTCGGGCAGAAACGACAACACTCGTAAAAGAATATTTAGAGCAGGCAGAAAACGGTGATTTATCTCGTTTACCGAATTTAGAAAATGTAGAATATGATGTAGGGAAAATGGAGGCGGGAGATGGTATTGTATTTTTCGTGCCGCTAGGGCAAGTGTTGAATTTACCTATAATAGGAAATCTAGGACCTAAAATTCCGATTCGCTTTCATATTATTGGGAACGTTCATAGCGACGTTGAATCTTCAATAGAGGAGTTCGGCATTAATAATGCAAGGGTAGAGGTATATATTCATTTAGAAGTCAATGTTCAAATTATTGTCCCATTTGCAAGTGAATCTGCGACAGTCGAGCAAAACATTCCGGTAGCGATGGGTCTTGTTAGTGGAAGAGTGCCGCATATTTATACGAATGGTGGAGATGGTGTACAGCCATCGCTTGAGGTGCCTGTTCCATATGAGTAAAGAAAATTGTATGATTGACAAATGAAAGTTAGTTGTTGCTAGCATAGATATATGATACATTGACAACAGGTATGTACTATACTATATGGTCGAAATTGATAAGGGGCGAATTTTCATGACATCTTGTAAACCTACAAACAACAAAGAAGAACATATAAGAAAACCCGATTGGCTAAAAATAAAATTAAACACGAATGATGAATATAAAGGCTTAAAAAAACTAATGCGAGAAAAAAATCTTCACACTGTTTGTGAGGAAGCCCGTTGTCCAAACATTCATGAATGCTGGGGTGAACGTCGAACAGCTACAATGATGATTTTAGGCTCAATTTGTACACGTGCCTGTCGTTTTTGTGCTGTTAAAACCGGCTTACCGAATGAGTTGGATTTAGCTGAACCAGAGCGTGTGGCAGATTCTGTTAGTATTATGGAGCTGAAGCATGTTGTCATCACAATGGTGGCACGTGACGATTTAAAAGATGGTGGAGCTGAGGTGCTTGCCGAAACAGTACGCGCTATCCGTCGTAAATCACCATTCACTTCTGTTGAGGTGTTACCTTCTGATTTAGGGGGTACTGAAGAAAATCTACAGTTATTAATGGATGCAAAACCCGATATTTTAAACCATAATATCGAAACGGTTCGTCGTTTAACGCCAAGAGTTCGTGCAAAAGCAAAGTATGAACGCTCTCTTGAGTTTTTACGCCGTGCAAAGGAAATGCAGCCGGATATTCCAACAAAGTCATCGTTAATGATTGGCTTAGGGGAAACATGGGACGAAATTTTAGAGGTAATGGATGACTTACGCGCGAATAATGTAGATATTATGACAATCGGACAATATTTGCAGCCAACGAAAAAGCATTTACCAGTACAAAAATATTATTCGCCATTAGAGTTTGGCAAGCTACGTAAAATTGCAATGGAAAAAGGCTTCAGTCATTGTGAAGCAGGTCCATTAGTTCGTAGTAGTTATCATGCGGATGAGCAAGTAAATGCAGCAGCAAAGGAACGTTTAATGCGAACAGAAGCATAAAAATTTAAGTTTATTATCAACGATGTATAGAACATGGTAGATAAGAGGGTGGCGGTGTACTTATGATAGTTGCGGAAGGCTATGAGTATGAAATCATTGAAAATGTACGAGACGGATTTAAAGAGGATGTTTTTTTAGCCCGATATTCAGATATACTATCGCGCTATGATTATATCGTGGGTGACTGGGGCTACGGTCAGCTTCGATTAAAAGGATTTTTTGATGATCGAAATCAAAAGTCTACGTTCGATACAAAAATTAGTACGTTACAGGATTATTTATACGAATACTGTAACTTCGGCTGTGCCTATTTTATTGTGAAAAAAATCGGTAGAGCCCCACAAATTGTAGAAATGGTTGATGAAAATGCTCAACCGGTAGAATAAAAAAAGTGATTTCGGCTTTTGTCCGAAATCACTTTTTTTGTGTAAGAAAGTATAAGTTTTTGGCGCTTGCGCTGTGTCTAGCTCAGGCGCCCAGCCCCTCGAGTTCGCGGTCTACAGTCTCTAAGCGTGACAAGACGCTAGTAGCCTTTCGCAACCAGCTGTCGGGGCTAAAGGGCGCTTCCGCATTTCCTATCCTAAAAGCTCTGTTAAATACTCACGTAAATCGGCTGCCTCTTCCTCAGTACGATTATAAGCATGCTCTAAATAGCCCGGCTCCTCTACATCATCTGGCCCAATAATAGCGAATCTGCCAAACTGAATATCTAGTACGAGTACTTTACCGAAAAAACGGCTGCTTTGTAAAATAGCTAAATCGTATCGCTGCGTTTTACCTGTAAAGCTGACAAAGCGCGTTTTTGTATCTTCTACATCATCATATAAGAAAAATCGTTCCATTTTGATACAAGCTCCTTCCAATTCTATAGAATATGTTACTATAGATAAGAAATCACTATCAACTTTTATCAATTGATTGGAGGCTTTTCTATGTACTTCGTAGATAGAAACAAAATTACACTGAACTTAAATCATTTAAACGACCTTATAGCAGTGCTTGAAGGCAATGATAATTGGCTAAAGGACGATATCTTAAAATTAGCGCTACAACGCATTGGTCATAATATGATGGAATCGATGATGGATGTAGGGAACCTAATGATTGATGGCTTTATTATGCGAGATCCAGGAAGCTACGAGGATATTATCGATATTTTAGTCGATGAAAAAGTTATTACACCTGAAATGGATGCACCATTAAAGGCAGTTGTCGGCTTACGTAAAATGCTCGTACGTGAATTTATAGCCGTAGATGATAAGGAAGTTTTATCGGTACTAACAGCAAGCTTACCAGCAATTAAAGCTTTCCCAGGCAAGGTTCAAGATTATGTAACGAATGAGCTAGGCCCTGTATCGGCATTTTTACCTGAGGAACAGTAAATGAATGCATACTGTTTTGATTTAGACGGTACAGTTTACCGTGGAAGGGCAGGTATTGATTCTGCTATTCGATTTATTCACAACTTACAGAAGGATGGGAATGAACCGTTTTACATAACGAATAATTCCTCCAAAACACCACAGCAGCTGCAGCAGGCTTTAAAAGATGTAGGGATTGATGCGCCTCTTACACATATTTATTCAAGTGCAATAGCAACAGCCAAGTATATTGTGAAGAATTATAAGGAAGCAGTTGTACAAGTAATAGGCTCAGATGGCATTCGGGCGGCACTAGAAAATGAGGGAATCGCTGTTAGAGATGATGAACATGGCGACGTTCTTGTTATGGGTATTGATCGAAAGATTGATTATGCTCGTCTTGGCAAAGCTTGTATCCTCGTTCAAAACGGCGCAAAGCTTATTGGAACGAATGAGGATATTAAATTCCCTACCGAACAAGGCTTCCTTCCAGGCAACGGTTCCTTTGTTCGCATGGTTGGTAACGTTGCTGGTGTAGAGCCGTTATTTATCGGAAAACCATCTCCTGCGATGCTTGAAATGATTGCAGAGGAGCATGGATTGTCGAATGAGGACCTGATTATGGTTGGCGATAATTATGATACAGATATTTTATGCGGCATAAACTTCGGTTGTAGGACTATTCATGTGAATACGGGTGTGACGCCTACTGCGGTTGTAAAAACACAACCTATTCAACCAACCTATCTGGTAGAAAACTTAGATGAGATAGACCGTGCTTTCTTGTAAAGCGCGGTTTTTTTGCTTAGTGAGTGTTTTGTGCGGATGGGTGTGCTTTTGTGCGTATGGCCCATTCTTTTGTTCGGATAAGGAGTGCATTTGTGCGTATAGTCTGCTTATGTTCGGATAGGGTGTTCATTTGTGCGGATAAGGTCGGCTTTTGTGCGTATGGCCCATTCTTTTGTTCGGATAAGGAGTGCATTTGTGCGTATAGCTCATTCTTTTGTTCGGCTAGCCCGTTCATTTGTACGTATAGCTCCTTTTTTTATTCGGACAGCCTACTTTACATGCCATTTGTGTAACTATGCCAACCCTCATTTGGAAACTCCAATCTCTCGTGCATTAACCATCCGATTAAAGCAATCTACCAAAGGAAATGCCCAAATATTAATGAAATAAAAAACGCTAGCACATACTAGCGTTACGAGTTACCACATTGGATTTTGTTCAATATAGTCATATATTTTTTTTGTTAATTCAGCAGGTGAATCCGCTTCGACAATATCACCGTTTACTAGTGCATAAAAGGCGTTTTCACATTTTGTACAATAGCTTAAGCAGCCATATTCTAAAACATCGATATTCGGATCTTTTTCAAGTGCTTCATACGTTTCCTGTGCACCGTTTGCTAAATTACTTATGCAAAATTCAACCATTGGATTCATCTCGGTCACCTCACTCATTGTCATGCTACTCTCATTTGAGAGATTCGTCAATGAAACAATTTCTTGTGAAAACTTTCACAAAAAGATATTGTGAAACATCTCACAATAGGCTATACTCATTTATGGATACTTTGTGAACAAATCAATTACACAATGCGTATTTGCTGAAAGACGATATAAGCAGAACATAATTTTTAAAGGAGAGCATTATGAAAAAATTAGTTTTATTAGGCGGCGGGTACGGAAATATGCGTATTTTACTACGTTTATTACCAAACAATTTGCCAGAAGATACAGAAATTATTTTAGTAGACAGAACACCATTTCATAGCTTAAAAACAGAATTTTATGCATTAGCTGCAGGCACTTCGACTGATAAGGAAGTACGTGTATCATTTCCAGAACATCCGCGGTTAAAAACTGTTTTTGGGGAAATTTCTCGCATCGATCGTGAAGAAAAAACGGTTTCTTTAGAAAATGGGGAAGTAATTTCATATGATGATTTAGTAATTGGTTTAGGTTGTGAAGACAAATACCATGGTGTACCCGGTGCGGAGGAGTACACATACAGTATTCAAACAATCGCAAAGTCACGTACGACCTTTGAAAAGCTATGTGGTTTACCACCTGGTTCAACAGTAGGGATTGTAGGCGCGGGACTGTCTGGCATAGAGCTAGCGAGTGAACTTCGTGAAAGCCGTTCAGACTTGAAAATTAAATTATTTGACCGTTCACCTCGTATCTTACGAGATTTCCCAGAGAAGTTAAGTAATTACGTAAAATCATGGTTCATAAAACATAATGTAGAGGTTATTGCCGAGTCCAACATTACAAAGGTGGAGCCAACTCGCTTGTATAACCATGACCAAGTGATAGAGGTCGATGCCATTGTTTGGACAGCGGGGGTTCAGCCTGTAAAGCTCGTTCGTGATATGGAAGCGGAAAAGGATAAGTTTGGTCGCCCAATCGTAACACAATATTTCACATTACAGGATGATGAGCATGTGTTTGTCATTGGGGATTGTGCATCTTCAACGCTACCTCCAACAGCTCAGCTAGCTGAAGAACAAGCAGAGCATGTTGTAAAGATTTTACGTACTCGTTGGAGTGGCATGTCTTTACCAGATAAAATGCCAGAAATAAAATTAAAAGGATTCATGGGATCCCTAGGTAAAAAACAAGGATTCGTTCATTTAGCAGATACAACAGTAACAGGGCGTATTGCACGTTTAATGAAATCAGGCCTTCTATGGATGTATAAGCGTCAAAACGATAACTAATATAAATGTGAGAGGTCGTCCAATGTTGGGCGACCTTTTGTTTTAACAATTAAAAAGCTACCGTCGATTAGGACGGCAGCTCTCATTAGTTAATCACAAACCTCAGGATTTCCTTCGCGCTGAGGTGCCTTAAATGAAGTTCCGCAGCCACATGAGGCAATTGCGTTTGGATTCTCAATCGTAAAGCCTCCGCCCAGGAGCGATTGCTTATAGTCAATATTTGTTCCCATTAAAATCGGTGCGTCTTCCTTAGAAACAACTATTTGTAAACCAAACTGTTCGTCTGTGAAATCATCTTCGTTTTTATGTTCGTCAAATGCCATACCGTATGATAATCCGCTGCAACCGCCACCACGAACTGCTACACGCAGGTAAGAACCTTCTTCTTCGTTATGCGTCATCATTTCTTTAATTTGAAAGGATGCCGCTTCTGTTAAAACAATTACTCTTTTTTCGGTAGTCATTACAGTCACCTTCCTTTCTCCTATCATATCAATTCTGTTTTGCACGTGACAACAAAACTGCCTTTGAATTGTGCAATTTACATAGCTACTTTTTTCCTTCAAATTGATATAATAGTAATGGGACTATATAATTGAAGGGATGAAATATAATGGAGATTTCACCGTTTTACGAAAAAAAAATCGACTGCTTACATTGTAAAAAAAGTTTCCCTACATTAAAGGTACGTTCAAAATTTGTAAAGGTAGAAGATACAGGCACTGATTTTCAACCGATGTATGCAGAAGGAAATGTACAAGCAATGTATTATAATGTCTTCGTATGTGAGCATTGTGGTTTTTCATTTACCGAAGATTTTACTAAATATTTTGCACCAGGTGTGGCAGAAGAAATTCAAAAACAAATAACAAATAATTGGGTACACCATGATTTTAAGGGGGAGCGTACCGTTTTTCAGGCAATTCAAGCGTATAAGCTCGCTTTACTATGTGCGAATATTAAAAAGGAAAAGTTTGTAGCTAAAGCTGGACTAGCTCTTCGCTTAGCTTGGCTGTATCGTTCGTTAAAAAATGATGGACAAGAAATGCGCTTTATGCAAATTGCTCGTGACCAGTATATGGAATCGTTTTCTACAGAGGATTATGCGAGTACTCAAATGTCTGGCGTTCGCATTATGTATATGATTGCTGAGTTATCACGTCGATTAGGAGATTATGAGAATTCAACGCGCTTTTTCTCACGAGTTATTGAAAATCAGCGAGTAGGTGGCGAGGCTAAGTTAGTAGAAATGGCGAAAGAGCAATGGCAGCTAATTCGTCAAGAGCGAGAGACTATTACGCAAGATTAGTAAAAGAGGTATCCGCATAAAACGGATACCTCTTTGAGTTGATTATTAGAAAACTTGCTCTACTTCAATAATGCCTGGTACTTCTTCTAATAGTGCTCGCTCAATACCTGCTTTTAATGTGATTGTAGAACTCGGGCAGCTTCCGCATGCGCCTAGTAAGCGTAGTTTTACAATGCCGTCTTCAATATCGACTAATTCGCAGTCTCCACCATCGCGTAATAGGAATGGGCGTAATTTATCTAAAACTTCTTGTACTTGTTCTTTTTGTTCAATATCTGTCATTTCACTCGACTCCTTTCACTAAAGTTATTATAATGTGAAGAAACAAAAAAATCCAATATTGAATCATGAAAGGTCGGAAGAAAAAAATGGGTCAATCTAAGGCAATAGTTGAAGTGTACGGAGCTAACGTAATTTGTGCTAGCTGTGTAAATGCTCCATCATCAAAGGATACATACGAATGGCTGCAAGCAGCAATCGATCGAAAATTTCCAGACCAACCATTTGAAATACGCTATATTGATATCGAAGCGCCATTAGTAAACGAACGTGATATCGATTATGCAACTCGCATTGCGGACGATGAGTTTTTTTATCCACTGGTATTAATTAACGATGAAGTTGTCGGTGAAGGCTACGTTCAGATTAAACCGGTCTTTACTGCGCTTGAAAATTTAGGCTACAAGTCGCACGATTAATAAAAGCAGGAGTCAACGGTTCCTTCCTTTGAACATACTATATTACTAATAGTATGTTCTTTTTTATGAATAAAACCTATAATGTTACTTTGATATAAATTTGCGTTTTGAATTTAGTAAAAATTTGTTTTATGATAAGTGCAGGTTGGCATTAGGAGGTTTGAAACTCGTGGACGTATTACATGTGTTAGATAAATTAGATACTATAGAAATTTTATTCGAGCCTATTTATAGTGGTGATGAGCATAGCATTGTTGCTTATAAAGTTGTCGGAAGGATTGCAGATCAAACGTCGACTTTTGACTTGGAGGATTTTACGTATAATGAAGAGGTGCCAGAGGATATTCGTGCTGAGGTGGAGAGGCTCATCATACGTCAATCCATTGTGATAGCAAAGCAGGAGTTACTGGATGTAGAACTTTATATTCCATGTAATCCTAATTTATTGATGATTGATTATGGTGAAAGCTATTTTGCTCTGTTAAAGGAGTTAGTAGCGGAAAATCACATGGAGCAGCTTACCCTTGTGATGAATGAGCATTGTTATAAAGGGGATATTATGCAATTACACCACGTAGTCAAATACATGAAAACATACGGTGTAAAGGTCGCATTAAATAATATAGCATCACATAGTCAGCTAAATTCCATTTTATTATTAGAGCCGAGTGTGTTAATAATAAACGTTCGGCAGCTTAATTATCATAATTGGGGTGCTCAAAACCATGTATTTACTACCCTTAGAACGCTTGCACTAAAAATCGGGGCCTCCTTGATGGTAAGTGATGTAGATACAGTCTATCAATTACAGCATGGCTGGAAAAATGGAGCCCGTTATTATAAAGGGGCCTATTTAGAGAAGCCTTCCAAAACGTTTATTCCACGCGATACATTAAAGTCCCGTTTCCGTGATGAATGTGAGCAGTTTATTGCAACGGAGAAAAAGCTGGTCAAGCAGCGATACCAGGCAATTAAAACGTTAGAAAGGGAAGTCTATACAAATGTTGAAGAGGTTGGGCCTACAAGTAGCCATGTCGAAAAGCTTGTCTCTTTAGCAAAAAAGCTCCAGCCATTTGCATTCCGACTATATATTTGTAATGGAGAAGGATTCCAAACAACGCCAAACATTATGTGGAGGGACGAAGCTTGGGTTATTCAGCAAGAGGCGCTACAAAAAAATTGGAGCTGGCGGCCATACTTCCTTGAAAATTTACTAAAGATGCGACAGGATCATCTTGTGGAGCTATCGAATGCCTATAGCGATATAGAAACAGGTGAGCTAACTCGCACATTATCATTGGCCCTGCCAAATAACGAGTATTTATTCATCGATATTTCCTATAGTTATTTATACGAACACAATATTGTAAATTAATCTTACCGAGCTAACTTGAACATTATTTCAAGCTAGCTCGTTTTTAATGAAATGTAATGAATATTCTCACAATAAAACAGCTCATCTCACCTTCTTTTTAAGTTGAGATGAGCATTATTATATACTATAATTTGAGTACTTTTTCTAAATTATATATGTTTCTCACTCGTTAACGCCTTTTATTAACCATTTTTCTACATGAGAGCATTAATGTATTGAAAATTCGAGGCAAAAGGGCTAATATAGTATGTGATAATCTATGTCGAAAATATGTCGACCTAGCGTAACAAACTACTGAAGTATTCTATGTACTTCTTTTTTGTTTCTTATCGCTAGTACAATAAAATTAAAGGGGTTTTGATTTAAGTGAAAAGACCGACTATTTTAGTGTTAGGCGCTGGATACGGTGGATTAACTACAGTAGTTAACCTACAGAAATTAGTAAGCAGTGAAGAAGCCGAAATCATTTTAATAAATAAAAATGACTACCATTATGAAACAACTTGGTTACATGAAGTGAGTGCTGGTACGATTTCACCAGAAGCAGCACGTTATCCAATTTCAAGTGTAATTAACAACAACGTAAAATTTGTACAAGCTACAGTGGAAAATGTAGATGTAAATGCGCGTAAAGTTGAAACATCGGCAGGCGAATTCACTTACGATTATTTAGTATTTGGTCTTGGTTTCGAAGGTGAAACATTTGGTATCCCTGGTCTAGATAAATATGCCCTTTCATTACCAAACTTAAATGCAGCACGACAAATTCGTGAGCATATTGAATATCAATTTGCTTCTTGGTCATTAGATGAAGAAAAAGATGATAGCAAATTAACAATTGTAGTTGGTGGTGCAGGCTTCACAGGTATCGAGCTTTTAGGGGAGCTTGGAAACCGTATTCCTGAGCTATGTAAAGAATTTGATATTCCACAAGAAAAGGTTCGTGTGCTATGTGTAGAAGCGGCACCAATGGTATTACCAGGCTTCGATCCTCAACTAGTAGAATATGCAAAAACTTCACTATCTAAAAAAGGTATTGAGTTCTCAATCGGTACGCCTGTTGTTGAAGCAACTGAAGAAGGCGTAAAAATTAAAAAAGGTGAAGACGAGTTCGAATTCATTAAAGCAGGTACGGTTATTTGGGCAGCTGGCGTACGTGGTAACAAGTTAGTAGAAACATCTGGTATCGAATCAAACCGTGCACGTATTGCAGTACGTAAAGATATGCGTGCTCCTGGCTTTGACGATGTATTCGTAGTAGGTGACTGTGCATTCCTTCTTAACGAAGAAGCAGGACGTCCATACCCACCAACAGCACAAATCGCAATGCAACAAGCAGTGAACATTGCCAAAAACATTAAACACCTAATGAAAGGCGAAGATACAGAAACATTTGTTTATGATGACAAGGGTGCTGTATGTTCACTAGGTCATGATGATGCAATTGGCGCTGCTATGGGTCGTAAATTTACAGGTAAAACAGCTTCTGCTCTGAAGAAAGTTGTAGACAACCGTGCCCTATTCCTAGTAGGCGGTGTAGGCTTAACAGTGAAAAAAGGTAAATTTAAATTTATCTAATTCAAGTAATAAACAACAGACAAGGTCAAATGTGACTTTGTCTGTTTTTTTGATTTAGAAAGTATAAATTTTTGGGGGTGAGCATTGTCTAGCTCCAGCGCTTCTCGGGGCTAAACGGGGTGCTTGCGCTGTTCTTAAAATATAACAGTTTTTTCTATTCGTGTTACTCGATATAATAAAGGGAGAATATGTATAAAGGATTGAGGAAAATGAAAAAAGATAGAGGGAAAGTTTGGTTAGGGGTTAGTGCTGTAGTAGAAAATCAAAGTGGAGAATGGCTAGTTGTTAAGAAGTCATACGGTGGCTTAAAGGGGCGCTGGTCTCTTCCAGCTGGTTTCGTTGACGAAGGCGAAACAATAGATGAAGGGGCAATTAGGGAAGTGAAGGAAGAAACAGGGATAGATTGCGTTGTTCATGGATTGATTGGTTTTAGAACTGGAGTAATTCGTGAGGAGATAAGCGATAATATGGCGATTTTTTATTGCCATATGGTAGAGTACGCGCAGGAAATTGTCATCGAGGAAAGGGAAATTCTAGAGGCAAGATGGATTCACCCGAAAGATCTTGCGGTCGATGAACGATCTTCTGTAATGATTGTAGAAATGGCACAATACCATGTAGAACACTACATGTTAAATAAAATTGAAGGTATCAATCCTGGTGATATTTTTGGGTATACGAAATATAACTTTTTTTTCAATAAGTAAAAATCTCACTAGCGTTCTAGAAAATCGTGCAATCAGAAACTATTTTTCACGCTACTACTTTGTCTGTTTCATGAAGATCAGAGTATTTCGATTGAAAGCCCTCTATTAATCATGTACACTAATTAGAGGAAAATTGGAGGGTTTACATAGGATGGAATCTGTTTCTTTAGTTCAATTAATTATTTCAGTCGTACTATTTTTTGTTATGTTTTTTGGTATCGGATTTTTACTAAACATGTTACTCCGTATGACGTGGCTGATGGCGATTGTATATCCGATTGTTGTAGTATTTATCGTAGATGACGTTTCTTTTCTTGATTATATTTTCAAGCCAGGGACAGCATTTCCTGCATTAATGGACAAGCTACAAGCATTGCAAATTGTTGATATATTAATTTTATCAGGAGGCTTTGGTGGAGCGATTGTTGCAGGTATTGTTATGATTTATTTACGTAAAGCAGGATACAGAATGTTTTAACATGCATCTATTAGATGCATGTTTTTTCTTTCTCATCACCATAACTTGGAGTTGATTTCCACCAGCGTCAGCGGACAACAGATGTTTTGTGTAGCGAAAACGAAGCGTGGGCTACACGATGTTGTTCACAAAGGCGTAGGAGACAGATGCACTCAAGCTGGCTCCACTCTAATCCAATAAAAGGACCGTCTGAAAAGACATTTTTAGACGATCCATTTGCGACTAGGATGGTGACATGATGATGCTACCACGAGAAGTGCAGTGTGCGGTGATATATAACAATCTCGACTTTAGGTGATGAACCTTTTTTCTTTTGCATATTTAATAGATTCTAAACATAGAATATTAAAGGTTTATACTATATTCGTAGTGTAAACCTTGAAGCAAAGGATGGAGGGGAAAGCATGATCACATTTTTAGTTTGTATTGTTGCACTTATAATTGGTTATTTTACGTATGGAAAATTTGTAGAAAAGGTTTTTGGCAAACAAGAGTCAAGACCAACACCTGCTTATGTTAATGGGGACGGTGTTGATTATGTACCGATGTCTACACCGAAAAATTCACTTATTCAGTTATTAAACATCGCTGGAGTAGGACCGGTATTTGGTCCGATTATGGGGGCATTATATGGTCCTGTGGCATTTGTGTGGATTGTGATCGGCTGTATCTTTGCCGGTGCAGTTCATGATTATTTAACAGGAATGATTTCCATTCGAAATCGTGGTGCTCATTTACCTCAACTAGCAACGAAATTTTTAGGTAAGTATATGAAGCATGTTGTAAATGCATTTGCCCTATTATTATTAGTATTAGTAGGAACGGTATTTGTTTCATCTCCTGCTCTCCTGCTACACAATTTAATGGATGCAAAAGTGAGCATAACGCTTATTACCTTTGTCATTTTTGCGTATTATATTTTAGCTACATTACTTCCTGTAGATAAAATTATTGGACGTATTTATCCGTTCTTCGGAGCATTACTATTAATTTCTGCTGCTGGCATTGGGGTTATGATGTTAGTAACAGGTGCACCAATTCCTGAACTAACTCTACAAAATATGCACCCAGCGGCATTACCAATTTTCCCAATGCTATTCTTTACGATTACTTGTGGTGCCTTATCAGGATTCCATGCAACACAATCACCAATCATTTCACGAACAACCCAAAAAGAATCACAGGGGCGTAAGATTTTTTACGGTATGATGATTGCAGAAGGGATTATTGCCATGATCTGGGCAGCAGCTGCGATGAGCCTATTCAGTGGCTATGGTGGTTTAAATGAAAAGTTAGCAGTAATTGGAACAGCAGGTGTTGTTTCAGAGGCGTCTATACTAATGTTAGGTGCTGTTGGTGGCACATTAGCTATACTAGGTGTTATTGTTTTACCGATTACATCAGGCGATACAGCATTCCGAGCAGCTCGAATGATAATTGCAGATTACTTGAAGTTAGGTCAGGGGAAAATCCTTAGTCGTCTATGGATAGCGATTCCTATGTTTGTCATTTCTTACGGACTAACACAAATTGACTTTAATATTTTATGGCGTTATTTCTCGTGGGCAAACCAAACAACTGCCGTTATCGCACTGTGGGTTGGAGCGATGTATTTAATCATCGCGAAGAAAAACCACTGGATTGCGTCGATTCCAGCGACATTCATGACCTATAATGTATTCGTTTACATTTTATATGAGAAAATTGGGTTTAACTTACCTTTAAATGTGGCATACATCGGCGGTATAGTGTTAACACTAATTGTGATTGTAGCGTTTGCAATGCGAGCTGTTAGTGTTCGTGGAACAGACTTCTTACTCGACGAGGATGTATCGCATTATAAAACAAATCCATAAAAAATCTAAGGGGGGTGTCTTAATAGACGCCTCTTTTTTTCGGTTACCGAAATATCCGAAAAGAGTTATAATGAAGAGGAATGAATTTTAGGAGGCTATTCTTATGAGTATTGTAGCTGGAAAACAAACATTTCAATCTGTCACAGCAGAAACAATTATTATTGGTGTTGGAAAGCATCGTGAGCAAATGAAAAACTGGAGCGAATTTAGCCCGTTTTTTGGGGAAACATTAGAAGCGTGGATTCGTGCTGGAGAAATTAGCTCTGATCGAAAAAAAATAACGAAAATGCCTGTTGCTACAAACAGCAATATTAAACGTATTTTATTTGTCGGTTTAGGCGAAGGGAAAACACTAACAGAAGAAAATCTTCGAGAAGCGTTTGGTTTAGTTGGCAAAGAGCTAAAGGCGCTAAAGGTGAATGATTTCGCTGTTTGGTTAGACTCTTTTGTTTCACCGACAATAGAGGAAGTGGATGTGGCATTCCTTGCAGGGGAAGGCATTCCAATGGGCTTTTATAAAGTACCGCATTATAAAACAACTTCTAATGAAGTGGACACATATCTCGATCGTATAGAGCTTATAACAAAAGGGAATCTAGAAGAGGCTGTAGAGAGCTTTGAAGTTGGTCAAATTTATGCCGAGGCCGTAAATGAAGCACGTAATTTAGTCAATTTACCACCGAATATGCTTACACCAACAGATCTTGCAAATTATGCAGTGGAGCTAGCGAAGGAATATGACTTCGAAGTAGAGATTCTAAATAAGGCACAGCTTGAGGAATTAGGCATGGGCGGCATATTAAGCGTAAATCAAGGCTCTTCAGAAGAACCACGGCTGATTACATTAAAATATCAAGCGAAGGACAAATGGGAAGATGTACTTGCTTTTGTCGGTAAAGGCGTTACCTATGATACAGGCGGTTACTCATTAAAGCCTCGTGAAGGTATGGTCGGAATGAAGGGCGATATGGGTGGTGCTGCAGCGGTGCTTGGCGCGATGAAAATTATCGGCGAAACGCGTCCAAAACGAAATGTAGTAGCCGTTATTGGGGCAACAGACAATATGGTATCAGGAACTGCCTTTAAGCCAGATGACGTCATTACTACTTATAGCGGGAAAACAGTGGAAGTATTAAATACAGATGCTGAAGGCCGTCTAGTATTAGGGGATGCTGTTTCGTATGCAAAGCAGCAAGGTGCGAACTACTTAATCGACGTAGCAACACTAACTGGTGGCGTTATTATTGCACTCGGCATGGATAAAACAGGTGCGCTAACAAATAACGAGGAATTTTTCGAAAGCTTTATGGAGGCGACGATAGAAACGGGCGAATTCGTATGGCGCTTACCGTTAACGGAAAGTGATAAAAAACGTATTCGAAAATCGGATATGGCTGACTTAAACAACTCACCAGGTCGTGACGGTCATATGATTTTTGGAGGCGGCTTTGTTGGCGAATTTGCTGAGGATACACCGTGGATACACTTAGACATTGCCGGTACATCAGAAGCAAAAGCTCCATATGATTTAGGTCCAAAGGGTGCAACAGGTGCCATGGTTCGAACACTAGCAGCGTTTGCTACGAAAACAAAATAAATTTACATTAATAAAGCCGTTCCTTTTCTCAGAGAAGGGGAATGGCTTTTTAAAATGATAAAATTTGCTGAATTGATAGCCCGAGAAATCCAAATAGGCCGAGTAGAATAAACCATGAGTACAGGGATTTCTTACCTCGAAGAATATCGACAATAAAATATAAGAGCACACCTGTTAACGAAGCGATCCCAATAATTGCGATAAGCATATTAAATAAGAATGTATTCAAATCGATTTCCTCCTTATACCGGGAGTGAAGAAAAGGCTATATTCCACGTCATTAAAACGAATGTCATTTTAAATCAACCCCAAGTTATATTGAAGAGACTTTATTTAAACGTACTGTAACTACATTGTACACATTTTCAGGGAAATATTTCAAGGTGGTTAGGATTACGCACTCCTCCTCGATTTTTTCATATTCTAGAAGCAAACGATGATGGAGGAGGAAGGGTATGGGGGTTGAATTAACAGCTCTCCATTGGATATATGTTGCATTTATTGTGCTAATTATTGGGTTTATGGTAAAGCGACGTGATACAACGCTTATTTGTATTCTCGGTATATTTATGCTAGCGATTGTAGCTACAGGGGAGATAACAGCATCAATAAGTGGTGTGTTTAACAGCTTTATTTATGCGATTACAGAGCTCTTATCGACGATCCTTATAATTTCGATTATTGTCGCCATGAGCCGTGTGCTAACGAAAACGGGTATTAATGAGGTTATGGTTGCACCATTTGCAAGATTTATTAAAACGCCAGCACTTGGCTATTGGACAATAGGAATTCTAATGATGGTCATTTCCTGGTTTTTCTGGCCATCTCCAGCAGTGGCCTTACTTGGAGCCGTATTGCTTCCAGCAGCTATCCGTGCTGGACTCCCAGCACTCGGTGTAGCGATGGCCATGAACCTTTTTGGGCACGGAATTGCTTTATCGAGTGATTTTGTTATTCAAGGGGCTCCGAAGCTGACAGCTGATGCGGCAAGCATTCCAGTTGGTGATGTTGTCAGTGCAAGTATTCCGCTCGTTATTACAATGGGGATTGTGACAACGATTACAGCCTATTATCTATTAAGGCGCGATATGAAGCGTGGCAAGATTGAATTAGTAGGCTCGCTAGAGGGCGAGTTTGTACACGATCAAGCAGAAGATTTACTCTCGTTAAAGCAAAAGCGATTTTTCGCTATTCTCATTCCCGTTGCATTTTTAATCGATGTTATAGCAATGTCTGTACTGAGACTACAGGGCGGAGATGCAACGGCGTTAATTGGTGGAACGGCAGTCTTTATACTACTAATCCTGTCAGTTATTGCGCATAAAAATCAAGGACTTGAAAAGACAACAAGCTACTTAATACAAGGGTTCCAATTTGGCTTTAAAGTGTTTGGACCGGTCATTCCAATTGCTGCATTCTTTTATCTAGGGGATTCCGGCTTTGGTCAAATCGTAGGTGACTACCTACCGGCTACCTCACATGGCATTGTAAATGATCTTGGAGCGGGCTTAGCAGCTCTTGTCCCACTCACAAAAGAAATTGCTGTGATTACATTAGTAGGTGTAGGAGCCATAACAGGGTTAGATGGATCAGGCTTTTCTGGTATATCGTTAGTAGGCTCGGTCGGAAGCTTATTCGGAAATGCAATAGGAGATGGAACGGCCACTCTTACAGCTTTAGGGCAAATTTCCGCAATATGGGTCGGCGGGGGAACTTTAATTCCTTGGGCGCTCATTCCAGCAGCTGCAATTTGTAACGTCAGTCCGTTTGAGCTTGCGCGGCGAAATTTACTGCCAGTCGTCATCGGGCTAGTGGTCACAACGATTGTTGCGATGTTTTTAATATAGAGTAACGGTGCAAGGGCTGCCAATTTTTATAGGTTGATATTTACGGGGTCTCCCGTAGAGAGCTTTGCCAAATCTAAGTACGGTTTGTCGAATTTGTCAGAATCGATATACAACTTATTATAAAATAAGTGTCAAAGAGGACTATTTTCCTTATTTGGCACTTATATAAAAATAAGTCGTATATGAAAGTCGACAAATTGCGTTTCTGGCGATCGAAAATTTAATGAATGAATAATAAGTGATGAAAAAATAAACCACCTTCAATAAATTTTGTTAGGAAAGCTAAAATCATATTATTTTTTTGGATTGATAAAGAATAAGTTGTCTTTATATTTAATCTCATGATTGCGGCTACTTCAAAAATCTAACTAGAAATACACTGTTTTTTTGTGAAATACGTCGTTACCATTAGGTAAAAAAGCATGTTTGATGCAATTTTATTCTTGTAATATTATGCTTTTTTTAGTAGGGTGGAAAATTAAAATGCTTTCATTTTGATTGAAAATAAGGTTTTTTTTGCTCGAATTCATTCTATAAGTACATTTCTCGAATACATAAATAGGCAAAACGAGGAAGCATAGGCGTTTATCGATTAGATTCCTAGACTTTCATCATACGTTATTGTAGAGGAGGGATGTAATGTCACGCTTTTACGGAGGACCCCGCTATAACAGAGGTCCAGGTAGAGGATTTGTAGGTAGACCAGGGTTTGGTTTTGGTGGGTTCTTTCCATTTGGCGCACCATTTTTAGGTGGTTTTTTAGGTAGCTTTTTAGGTAATGCTATTTATCCTCAATATCCACGATACCCACAATACCAGCCGTATCCACCATACTACGGACCGTACCCACCATATCCATACTATTAGGGCTAATCTAAGATAAAAAGCACACAAAGCCAATTAAGGAGCTTTGTGTGCTTTCACTATTCTATCCCTTGTTCTTTTTTCATTCGGTCAATTTCCTCTTTTAAATCATCATGTACAGTACCCTTCCAAGGCTTCACACCTGCAATATAAGAAGATCGACTCATTATATGGCCACCTACAGGACCCGTAATAAAGATAAATAAGATCCCGAGTAAAATTCGGGCGTTCAAATGTCCCTCAATTAACCAAAAGTGAAAGAATACACCAATCAGTATACACATAACCCCAAGTGTTGCACTTTTAGAGGCAGCATGTGTACGAGTATATAAGTCTGGTAATCGGAACAGTCCGATTGCCGTTACAATCATAAAAAGGACACCAATAGAGATAAAGAAAACGACTAGTATATTAGCGAGAGCTGTCACGTTCAATAATATCCCCCTTCTCTATAAATTTAGAGAAAGCAACTGTGCCAATAAATGATAATATGGCGAGCAACAATATAATTTCTAAGTAAAAGCTTGTCTCGACCATTATCGAAAATAGTCCGACTAAGGATATTAGGCAGACGCCAATTGTGTCTAGCGCTACGACACGGTCAGACGGGTCCGGTCCCTTCACAAGTCGATAAATAATAACAATCATCGATAGCGTAATAAGGACAATAGAGCCCCAAATAAAGTATGTCATGTGCGGCTCACCTCCAAAATAGCTTTTTCAAATGAGTCTCGTATCGATGCGATTGTTTCATCTACGTCCGCTGCATCAATCGCGTGGATAAATAAAAATTTATTATCATCAGAAACATGCACGACTACAGTCCCAGGAGTTAATGTAATAAGACTCGATAAAAGAGTAATTTCCCAATCCTGTGTAAGACGTGTTTCATATTTGAAAAAGGCAGGCTGCATATCGAGTTTCGGCTTTAGAACAACCTGTAACACAGCGATATTTGCAAGCACTAATTCTTTTAGGAATAGGAAGACTAGCTTAACTAGTGCCAGAATCATGGAGATGTATAATCTCTCCTTAAAGGAACGACGCATTAAAAGTAATGACACTAGTCCTAAAAGAAAGCCGATAATAAAGCCATTCGCTGTAAAGTTTGATGATAAAAACATCCATAAAAATGCTAAGGAGAAGTTTAATAGTAGTTGAAATGCCAACTTATTTTCCTCCTTTCAGCACAGCATCAATATAAACACTTGGATCGCTAAGTCCATTTGCTGCATTTTCCATAAATGGTGTAACCCATTCAGAGCCAACACCATATGCAATAGAAATTACTACTAGAATTGCGGTTGGATAGAAAAGATGATTATATTTCCTGCGGTCAATTGGCTCAAGGGCACCTTGCTCACCCCAAAATGCATATAAGAAGATCCGCATAACGGAAAGCAAGACAATTAAGCTCGATGCTAATAGGAAGAGACTACTCCATATGTTCCCAGCTTGGAATCCGCCTTGTACGATTAATAGCTTTCCGACAAATCCACTTAAAGGTGGTATCCCTGCTAATCCGAATGCAGCAATAAGATAAAACCAACCGAGCCCAGGGTAATGCTTCATTAACCCGCCCATTTTACGTACATTCGCTGTACCGGTAACAGCGATAATAATCCCTACTAGCATAAACAGAGCGGCTTTAATCATCATATCATGAACTAAATAGAACATTGCCCCTTGGAGTGCCGTTTCATTCATTTGAGCAACCCCAAATAAAATAACACCTACAGCAATAACAATATTGTAAATAATTATTTGCTTAGCATTATAGGTTGCTAGTGCACCTATGCAGCCCGCAGCAATTGTGAGAACAGATAAGATTAGTAACAGCTCATGCGTATACGATGTATCATGCACGAAAAACAACGTGTACGTACGTGTAATAGCATAAATCCCTACTTTTGTAAGTAAAGCCCCGAATAATGCAAGCACAGGAATAGGAGCCGCTCCATAAGAGCTAGGCAGCCAAAAGTATAATGGGAAGATAGCTGCCTTTAAGCCGAACACCATTAAAAATAATACAGCAATCGTAGTCACAATACCGGGCTGATTAATTTGGGCTATTTTTACTGCAATATCGGCCATACTTAGTGTGCCTACAACAGAATACAGATAGGCAACAGCAATAACAAATAAGGCTGATGAAATTACATTTACAAGTATATATTTTATCGATTCTCGAAGCTGCGCTTTTTCCCCACCAAGAACGATGAGTAAATAAGACGACATTAATAGTACTTCAAAGAATACAAATAAGTTAAAAATATCACCTGTAGTAAAGGCTCCTGCAACCCCAGTAATAATCATCATCATGCCAGGGTAATAGAAAAACTGCTCACGAGCCTTTCCAATCGACTCAAAGCCATACCAAACGATAAAGAAGGCAAGGACAAGCGTCGTGAATACTAAAATGGTCGAAACGCCATCAGCTACCATCGTAATACCATACGGCGCGGGCCAATTTCCAAAGGTAATAGTTTGTATGCCGTTGTTCTTTACATCAATCATAAGGACAAAGGCTACTATAGAGGCACATAGTAATGCCAATAGAGAAATTATTCGCTGTAAGCTAATATTTTTTCTTATAAACATCAGCACCATGCCCGCAAAAAACGGAATTAAAATCGGTATAAGTAGGAAGTTAATCATCCTCATCACTTCCTTTCATAAGCGTCGTATCATCTGTTTCTAATTCCTGATACGCACGGTAAGCTAGTACTAAGAAGAAGGCAGTTACACCAAATGAAATAACAATAGCTGTAAGTATTAATGCCTGCGGAAGTGGATCAGCATAATCCGTCACACCTTCAGCCAACACGGGTGGCGATTCTCCACCGAGGCCACCCATCGTTAAAATAAGTAAGTGTGCACCGTGACTTAGTAAACCAGTTCCAATAATAATGCGCAACAGTGAGCGCGACAGGATTAAATAAATAGCGGCCATAATTAAAAATCCGCAAATAAAGGCCATTACAATTTCCATTATTCATCCTCTCCTATCGTTTGAATAATGGTCATCGTCACACCGACAACAACTAAAAATACGCCTAAATCAAATAGCGCCGCTGTATGGAGTGATGTTTTCCCGATGAGCGGTAGGGTATAATAATCGAAGTAATGCGTAAAAAACGGATCACCACGAAACATTGGAAATGCGGCTGTTCCAAGTGCAAGAATTAAGCCGATAGCCGTCATATACGTATAGTTAATTGGTAAAACATGCTGCACGGTTTTTAAATCGTACGCCAGGATAAGTAATACAATGGCGCTCGCTGTTAACAGACCACCAACGAAGCCACCACCCGGCGTATAATGTCCAGCAAAGAAAATATGAACAGAGAAGAAGAAAATCATATAAAAAACAATCTTAGAAGTGAATTGAAGTATTAAGTTATTTGCCTTCATTTGATTTCTCCTTTCCCTTTAATCGAAGCTTAATCATGGCATAAATACCCATGCCGGCAATGCCAAGCACCGTAATTTCGAATAATGTATCGAATCCACGATAATCCACTAATATTACATTAACTATGTTGCCGCCGCCAGCTTCTGAATACACCGTTTCCTTGTAATAATCTGAAATAGACTCGACTAGCTTTTGTGAGTGAGAGGAAAGTGCAAGCAAGGTCACCATCGCTCCGACACCGACTGCAATAATGGCACGCCCAAGCTGGAAGCGCATACGCTCCTCGACCTTTCCAAGCTTCGGTAAATGATAAAAAGCAAGTAAGAACAGGGCAACGGAAATCGTTTCAATTACGAGCTGCGTTAGCGCTAAATCAGGTGCATTGAAAATGACGAAGAATAACGCCACAGTATAGCCAACAGCACCAAGCCCAACAATCGCTGTAATACGTGTTTTGGCAAACAGAGTTGTTAATGTACCAATAACAAGCACGATAATAATTGTAATTTCATATAATTTAATCGGTGTGCTATTTACAAAGCTCAGCTGGAATGCATCCTTAATAAATAATGTACCAATGACAATACTAACGATGGCTGCAAACATATATGTTAAATAGCTACGAATTGAGCCCGTCATATAAAGGTTAGAAAAGCGTTTCATTCCAACATCAAGTACGCTATCCATCATAAAATCATACACCGTATTTAATGACAGTTTTGCAGGAATGACGTTGTAAACCTTTTGCCATTTCGCTAGTGTTAAAAACAGTAGCACGCCTACAAGAACGATTCCGATGGTCATCCATAGCTCAGTTGTTATTTTTCCGTGCCAAGCCGCAACCTGAATATTTACCTGTTCAGGTGAGCTGTATAAAAACGGCTGAATTGCAGCAACAGCAGGCTTTACAAAAGTATCGCCAATAACATTTGGAATAAAGAAAATCACTATAACAAATGTGGCTAATAGCATAGGCGAAACGAGCATACCAATCGGTGCCTCATGAGGTTTCTTCGGTAACGCCTCTAATTTCAATTTACCCGTAAATGTTTTAAATACAAAGTAAAGGCTATAAACAAATGTAAATACACTCGCAATCCATGCAATGACAGGGAATGCGATAGCCCATGTCGAGAAGTTGAATAATTCAAACTCTTGGATAGAGAGCATAGCTGTTAGAAACATTTCCTTACTTAAAAACCCATTAAATGGAGGGAGTCCCGCCATCGACAAGCTTCCAATAAGTGCGACGGTAAAGCTTAAAGGCATTAAGCTCATCAGACCACCAAGCTTGCGAATATCACGCGTACCTGTTTCATGATCAACAATACCTGCTACCATGAACAAACTTCCCTTAAATGTAGCGTGATTAATTAAATGGAAGATCGCTGCAAATGCTGCGTAACGTAAGTATGAGCTTCCTACATCCTCGACGTGAAACGCCATTGCACTTACACCTAATAGTGACATAATTAACCCAAGCTGACTCACTGTAGAGAAAGCAAGAATCCCTTTTAAATCTGTCTGCTTTACGGCAAATAAAGAGCCCCAGAAAAGTGTCAGTAAGCCAATACCTGATACGAGCCATACCCATACTTCCGAGCTTGCAAAAATCGGTGTAAAGCGAGCGACTAAATAAATGCCGGCTTTGACCATTGTAGCAGAGTGTAAGTAGGCACTAACAGGAGTTGGTGCTTCCATTGCATCTGGTAGCCAAATATAAAACGGAAACTGAGCAGATTTCGTAAATGCTCCAAGTAACACAAGTACGAGTGCTAATGTGAAATATTCATGTGAGGCAATTTCAGAAGCCCCAGCAATTAACTCTCGAATGGAAAATGATTCGCCCATAATGGCAAGTAGCACAAATCCACCAAGCATCATGAGTCCACCAGCGACCGTAATCATCATCGACTTTAATGCACCGAACCTAGATTTATCTCGGTGATACCAATAACCAATTAATAGGAAAGAGGATATTGATGTTAGCTCCCAAAATAAATAAAGTGTTATAACATGATCAGATTGAACAACACCAAGCATAGCCGTCATAAACATTAATAGATAAATATAAAAGTTATGCAGCTGCTCCTTTGATTTGTCCAAATAAAAAATTGAATATAGCACAACAAGTGAACCGATTCCCGTAATTAAAATCGAGAATAGCAAACTTAGCCCATCGATATATGAAATAAACGAAAGATTTAGTGTTGGAACCCAATTTAACGTTGCAACGGATGATTCTCCACGAACAGTTTGAACGATAAACGTACAATAATAGGCAACTAATGCAAGTGGAACGACCAGTACAAACCAACCGGTATGTATTTTGTGAACTTTTTTAAAGAAAAACGGAATAAGTAAAGCCACAAGTATCGGAATAAAAATTGCAAGTATTTGCATGAGAGCTCCTCCTTTCACAAAATGTACATTTTTGATAACGGTAACAATTATACCTTAAAAATAGGGTGAATGCATGCCAAGTATAGATTTCAGTAGTTGCGGTCTGGCTCTTTCATTCGTTATTATAAATATGAAGGAATAAAAAAAATGAGGTAAAATGTTCATGAAAAATCCATATTTATATGGCTATTTACCATTGTTTTCGATTATATTGTTTAGTCTAACTTTTGGTATTTATGCTGTAGCAGAATCGATGAGCTTGTTTCAGGCAATCGGTGTATACGGGGGGATGCGGGAGTTTTTATCAGATTTACAATTACGCGTCTTTCTACTAATTATATTTGCCCTATGCTTTTTTATGTTATTTTCGGCATTAAAACTTATCGGGGAAACGCTTCACGAATTAGGGATGTTGTTTTTTTCAAAAGATAAAGAGGGTGAAACAATCAGTGTAGCGCGCGGAGGCTATGTGATTGTTTTCTTTGGTGCATTGCTATCTGTAATTGGCGTGAAATCAATGCTATTACTCGTGATTATTTTTGCTCTAACAATCTTCATATATTTTATATATACCGTATATAAAATGAGTCATTTTATGTCGTTTTCAGGGTTGATTGGGTTCATATTTTTTGAAATTATTATTTGGACTTTATTTGTTACCTTTATTATTTACATAATCATTAAGTTATATAACGGAGTGCTCGCTAGTTTGCCGTTTATGTAGGCCCTCGAATAAATAAAAACCTTGTATTGCCGGTTTTTCGTATTCAACAATCGGGCCAGGTTGTTGAATACTATTTTTTTAAAAAGAATACCCAATCACACTTTTTGGGCTCTACTATCTTTGTGTTTATGGTAAAAAAAGGATCGCAACTAAATATCGTTTCAAAAAAGAAGGAGACGAGATTCTAATGAAA
This sequence comes from Lysinibacillus sp. 54212, assembly GCF_036662795.1. Classification (NCBI taxonomy): domain Bacteria; kingdom Bacillati; phylum Bacillota; class Bacilli; order Caryophanales; family Bacillaceae; genus Lysinibacillus; species Lysinibacillus sp. 54212. Next base: position 15,939 of record NZ_JBAFWZ010000011.1, on the reverse strand, counting down.
AAAAGATTAAAGAAGAAGTTAGGTAATCAATACAATGTATTAAAGAGAGCAAAGAGAGAAAAATTTAAGAGACGAGGATACAGGTGCATTGATTATGCAATGGTACCGATTGGCATCAATGATAGGTTAGAATTAGATCATGAAGGATATATACTTGACTATCCTTATGCAACACACTGGTTTGCTCAACTTTCCTATACGAAAGTAAAATCTCCAATAAAAAATGTGGATGATTCCTGCCAATACGTTATTACTGTGTTTCCTTGTAATAAAAGTGGAGGAACTCATACAAGTGCTCCAATATATATCTACTTTTATAAAGCAGTAGAATTGAAAATAATTATTTCTATTTTTAATAAGTTTGTAGGTAATATGATAAATGATTGTTTTTGGAAGAATACTAGTTAAATGTAGGTCCCTATATACTTTAATGGTTAATAATATATTCAACAATCGAGCACAATTCTAGAAATGGGATTGTGTTTTTTAGCATTAACTTCAAAAGTAGTATGACTTGCTTAGAAATAATTCAGAAATCAATACACTGGTTTATAAATATAGCACCAAAAAAATTAGAAGCTTATGCTGCAAGTTACACGGATTCCGAGTTAAAAGCAATCTTTGAAAGAGATGCACAAGCAGCAAAGCAAGCACAACAAGACTTAATAGCCTATTTAAACTAAGGAGGATTGCACATGTTTCAAGATAAAGAAATGGTTAATGATTATCTAGCTGGATTAAATGCAAGCTTAACTGGATACTCGAATATCATTGCACAAACGAATAATGTTGAACTAAGACAAACATTAATTAGTTTGAGAAATCAAGATGAATCGCGTCAACGAACTTTATATAGTTATGCCCTTCAAAAAGGACACTATAAACCTGCTGCGCCTGCATCAGAAGAGGTCGTACAACAACTAAAAAATCAATTAATGAATGACATGCAAAATTAATCTTGAAAAGCCGAACTTTGTTTTCGGCTTTTTTTATTTCTCTTAAACCCGAACGCTAATTTTAAAAAGCACAGAATTAAAAAATAACATATAATAGTACATCATTTTCTGAAAGGGTTGAAGCAATGTATTATCATCGGTATGGGTGTCCATATCAACATCCATATTACGGTCATGTATCGATGTATCCTTATGTTGGGAACACAAATCAGTGGTATCCTTCTGAGCCAATTCTTCTAAATCAATTGGGTTCGTATCAAGCAATGAATGGTAATAATGGGTTGGAAATAAGAGATTACGGAGGGAATCCCTTTGTAATTAATATTAATGAGGCATCAAAGCAAAATAATACGTATCGTACTGCTTTGTGGACTGGAACCCACCTGCAGACGACATTAATGAGTTTGAATCCTGGGGAAGATATTGGTTTAGAAATGCACCCAGAAGTTGATCAGTTTATCCGTATCGAACAAGGTCAAGGTGTTACTCAAATGGGTAAAAATAAAGATCAATTAGATTTTGCAAGAAATGTTCAGGATGATTCTGCAATTTTTATACCTGCGGGAACATGGCATAACTTAACGAATATAGGGAATATTCCATTAAAGCTATATTCTATTTATGCACCACCTAATCATCCGTTTGGCACAATGCATCGCACCAAAGCAGATGCAACCCATACTGAGAACAGTGAAGCTCATCCTAATGGTAGCCCCGTCATTGATGGGAAAACACCAGACGAATGGATTCGGCATACTGAATTTTTGGTCAACGAAGGGTTAGAAGATGTTAAAAGAGGAATTAATGCAACACACATTCTTCAAGAATTTATACTCATGGGAGTTCTTGTAGGAAAAGGATACCCTCCTGAAAAAGCCTATGAATCCGTAGAAGAATGGGAAAGAACAGGGGTATCGAAGCTACTGCAACAAAGCAAAAATATGTAGAAGAATAACAAGTTAATGAAAGGGGTTTAATCATAATGGTTAGACCATGTTTTTTATAAAGACTAAAATTCATGCAGTAAATTTGTAGAAGTGGAATGATTTAGCATTGTTCAACAAACGGGCGCTATCCTCCAATAAGGAAAGTGCTTTTTTCATTTATGGGTCAGATGCTGAAAAAGTCGTTGTAAACATGCATCCTAACTTTAATAATTTCTTCATATTATTCTTCACTATTTCTTCAAGATTTTATTTTTATAATTAACTCTTGTTATACGTAGCTTCTAATTGCGAAAGAATAGTATTGTGGGCACGCATGCTACTCAATAGAATCGCGTATGAAAATCATAAGAAAGAGGTAAAAAATAATGGAGCCCGTAATAAAGGCGAATCGTATTAACGTTATTGATTCTATTAGAGGGGTTGCTCTGCTGGGGCTTCCTTTCGTGAATGTACTTGCTTTTTGGAGTTCAAACATTAATTTATCAGGAACGCAGGGGGATATTTGGGTTCAACGTTTCTTATATTTATTTGTTGAAGGGCGTTTTTACGCTATATTTTCTTTTTTGTTTGGATTAGGAATTTGGATTTTTTTATCAAGGGCTAAAGAAAAGAACGATCGTCCTTATGCCCTTTTTTTTCGACGTATGTTGATCTTAGGTTTAGTAGGAGCAATACATAACCTAATAAACCCTGGTGAGGCTTTATTGATTTATGCAATTTTAGGAATACCTGTTGTTTTCTTTAACAAGGTTCCGAAACAGATTAACTTAATTTTAGGTATTGTAGGCGTTATTATAGGGAGCTTTTTTGGAGTGAAATTACTATTGCCCTTGCCCCTAATGATGCTAGGTCTAGCGTTCGGACAGTATCGTGTATTTGAATCCTATATAAAAAGGCGGAAAATATGGATGATGGTTGCTGTTCTTTCATTTGTTGTAACGAGTATTTTAGTCGCTTTTCTATGGCAAAAAGCACCTACCGATGGATTAGTAACCTATATGGAAGGTGTTGAATTAACCGAAGCACAAGTATTATCAAATCGTGCTTTTTATGACTTTGCAAACTTGTCCTTGACGTTCGCCCCCATTTTCTCTGTTTTTTATGTGAGCTGTCTTGTTTTGCTTGAGCCTTTTGTGAAAAAATTGTTATTACCACTAAATGCATTTGGGAGAATGGCGTTTACAAATTATATTGGACAATCCGTTATATTGGTTCTTATTGCAATGTTTATACCAGGCGATAAAATTGTTTCATACTCTGTTGCAACAATTGCATGCTTACTTGTAGTTGTAGTACAAATCATCTCATCTTCACTTTGGCTTAAATATTTCAAGTATGGTCCGATAGAATGGCTTTGGCGATGTGGTACGTATTGGAAATGGCTCCCGATACGAAAGTGAACAGGTGCTAAGAAGCAAATGAATTAAGGAAAAGAAAGTTACTTATTCTGCGGTGTCTCGGGGGCAAAACGATGTTAGCACGAAGGCGTTGTGACTGCAGCTTCGCTTTCGTCACAGATAAATTATCACACGATGTGACGATTTTAGCCTTCGTTCCATTATCGCTATCCCACAGAAGTCTATGTTGCAATGTGCCTTGTAGTCCAACATAATTCTATAAGTTCTTCAAAGGACAAAACACACAAACCTGTTTTACCAACAAACGGAAAAATAAAAGGCAATAGTAGTTGATTGTAGTGAAAGGCGCGACACTCCAGCAGGAAAGCATGAGCGGAAAATCCATTTTTGCGGCGATCCGCCGCAAAAATTAGTTGAAGCCGTGCCTGCGGAAAGGGAGCGCCTGGAACGGAAATCAACGGCTTCTTACGAATTATTTTTAAAAGTAAAAAGACTGCAGGCAAACTCAATTTATGAGTTTGTCTACAGCCCTTAATCTGTAATGGCATTGAAAATATCAAAATGAATTTTATTGTCCTCTAAGTTTTCCATGCTCTCACCTTCATCATAACCAATCCAAACAGCAGCTGTATAATTTTCGGTTAATCCAGCTAGCCAGAAATCCTTATAAGCATTTGTTGTGCCGGTTTTTGCACCGATATAGGCAGTATTTGAATATAAGCCTTGACCTGTCCCTTTCTGTACAACATTGCTTAAAATATTGCGCATATAGCGAACGGTTTTTGTAGACCAAATAACGTCACGCTCTTGAGGCCAAGCGAATAATGTGTTTCCATCTAAATCAGTCACTTTGCGAATGCTTCGTGCCTGCAAATAACTTCCGTCTATAAAGCTTGTGTAGGCATCAGCCATTTCAAGTGAGGTTACACCATAAGTTAACCCACCGAGGGAGGCTGCATATGTACGGTCCCCATCTACAATGGACTGGAAATTAAAACGATCAGTATAGTTAAACGCCTTTTCTACGCCAACCGCATTAAATAGACGCAATGCACTCGTATTAATGCTCAAGCTAAATGCAGTTGAAACGGACACCTTGCCGTAGACGCTGCCACCGTAATTTTCTGGGCAAAAATTACCTACACAATAGCGACCACCACTAATCGTAGAGCCCGGTGTAAAGCTTGTATTTTCAAAGGCAGGTGCATAAACAATTAACGGCTTAAACGATGATCCCGGCTGCCTAGGCGTTTGATAAGCGCGGTGTAGGTTATATTTCTCGTAATTTTTACCACCGTAAATGCTAACAATTTCTCGGGTAGTATTATCGATGACAGCTGCACTTCCTTGGATACTATACGGGGATAAAATATTGTTTATATTCGCCTCATCCTTTTTTTGCTTTTGTGGATCGAGTGCAGTATGAATAATAATCCCATTTGCCAATAATTCGTTGACGGTTGCATGGAGCTGTTGCTCAATAATGTTTTTATCCTCTAGACTTTTTGCCTTATTTAGTGCTTCCTCGAATCCTTCGTGATGTGCCACAAGTGAGTGTAATTCATGTAACACATAGGTACTGTATGTAGGATATTGCTGAATTTTTTGTTTTACTTTTAATGTTATAGACTCCGCTTTATAGCTTTCCGCATCTTCTGTGGAAATGACCTCATGCTGAGCTAATGTATCAATGAGGCGTTCCTGTCTTTCCTTTGTTTTGTCAAAGTTTTTTAACGGATCGTAGAGTGAAGGGTTGTTTGGGATGGCTGCAATAAACGCTGCCTCAGCAACCGATAACTCGGCTAAAGGTTTACCATAATAGTACGTAGCAGCACTGCCTATGCCATATACTTGATTTCCAAAAAACATCTCATTTAAATACATTTCTAAAATTTCTTTTTTATCATACATTTGCTCTAGCTCGTAGGCGTAAAATAATTCGACTAATTTTCGCTCATAGGTTTTTTCTTCTGATAAATAGCGCATACGAACAAGCTGCTGTGTAATTGTACTTCCGCCTTGCTGTACAGATTGCTCAGAGGAATTGGCAACAACAGCACGAGCAATAGCACTTACATCAAAACCGATATGGTTATAAAACTCAGTATCCTCGCTAAATAAAAAGATTTGCTTCACCATTTCAGGGATGTTTTCATAGGATAGAGGCTCTCGCCATTCCACATACTCCTCGCTAAAAACATGCCCATTCCCATCGATTAAAGTGACGGGTAGCTGTGATTGCACTTCGGGTAGCTGTATGGCCGATTCAATTTTAGTTTCATGGAGCTCGGCGACGGCAAATTCCTTCCACATATTTTTACCCGTCCATAAGAGGAGAGGAACCGCACATAAGATAAGTAAATAGCCAAAAATTTGTTTCATTTTATATCCCCCAAAAATTACCTTCAATGAAAGAATAGCATAATCATGCAATTTATAACATGTGATTTTTTAAAGAGTAAGAAAGTATAAGTATTTGGGGATATGGGTAGTGTCTAGCTCCAGCGCCCAGCCCCTCGAGGTCGCTTCATTCCCTCGGTCGAAAGCGGAAAGGATGCTTTCGATTCGGGAGTTCCAGCGCCCAGCCCCTCGAGGTCGCTCCGTCCCCTCGGTCGAAAGCCGGGCCTTCCAGCACTTGTCGGGGCAGAACGGGGCGCCTCCGCTTTTCTTAGTTAGAAGCTGATAGTTAAAAATACTTGCCCTCTTAGAGCTGCGTCTTTTCCAAGACATCCTCCATGTACTGCTTAGGAAGCTTTCGTAGTAATGAAATAATCAAAAAAGCGATGAAAAATAAAAGTCCTGTTGTATAAAAAACTGCTGCAATATTCCAAAGACCACTTACAACTCCACCCAAAACCGGTCCTACAATATTACCAAGAAATCGGAAGCTTTGATTGTAGCCCATTATTTCCCCTTGCACTTCAATCGGTGCCTCACGTCGAATAAGTGCTGATGTAACGGGGATGAGTCCACCAGCGACAATACCGAATAATAATCGCAATAGAATTAGCTGCCACAGTGAGGAAACGAACGCCTGTGGAATAATAAACAGAACAGATGCGATTAATAAATACGTTAATACGACTTCATAGCCAATTCGATCGCTTAATTTCCCCCAAAATCGTGCAAATAAAATATTGCCAAGTCCTGTTGCACTAAAGGTAATGCCTGCGAGTAAGGCCACTTCCTCTGATGGCGTTAGGTGAGACACATAGAGTGAAAGAAGGGGCTGGATACTAAAGTTCCCAATTTGAATAAGCATTGTGACAAGCATTACATGGAACAATAACCGATGGTGAAAAATAGCTGTAAGAATATCCCTTCGAGAATACCCTGTAAGCTTTTTTTTACCTTCAATTTTAGGCTCGTGGATACCAATTGTAATAATGATGGCGGCAATGCCTATTGCGATAGCGATAAGAATAAACGTGTAATTAAAGCCAACTGCATCTGCCATAGCACCGCCTATAACTGGACCGAATAATGTGCCTCCTACACTACCCATTTGTAGTGTCCCAAGTGTTTTACCGGCAATTTCTTTAGGAGTATGTTTACTAATAAAGGCCATTGATGTTGGAATAAACCCTGTCACGACTCCCATAAATAATCGTAATAGGAAAAACTGCTCCACATTTTGCACATAGCCCATAAGGAAAATACTTAGTGCAACACCAAAGCAATTTATTATCATAATGGGCTTATAACCGTATTTATCTGCAATACGGCCCCAGATCGGTGACATTAAAAAAGCAGTAATAAATGTAGCTGCAAACACGAGTCCTGCCCATCTTTGAACATAATCTTCAGTAAAATTGCCAAATGTATTAATATAAAGCGATAGGAAGGGCATAATCATTGTAGCGGAGGCTGCAACGATGAAATTCGAAATAAAAACGATAATAAAATTGTGCTTTCTATTTTGCATGATAACTTGTACTCCATAGGTTTTTGAAAATATTGCTATTTAGTATATCTTATTTCGGATACCGAAGAAAGTCTTGTTGTTTAAAGCAGAAAAAATTGCATTTATATGGTACACTGTAACGTGGTACACATATACAGTAAGTACTTTTATTTAAAATTTATCGGCAAAAAGGAGAGGCATTCATGTTTCCACAATTAACAAAAGAATTACAAGACGGCGAAGTTCTAGTAGAGATGAACACAACGATGGGTTCAATTAAAATTAAATTATTTCCTAAATATGCTCCAAAAACAGTTGAGAATTTTTTAGGGCATGCAAAGTCAGGATACTATAACGGTATTATCTTCCACCGTGTTATTCCAAAGTTTATGATTCAAGGTGGCGATCCAACTGGTACAGGTATGGGTGGCGAATCGATTTGGGGCGGAACATTTGAGGATGAATGTACGCCAGAATTATTAAATATCCGTGGAGCTTTATCGATGGCAAATGCAGGACCTGGTACAAATGGTTCTCAATTCTTTATTGTACAAGCACCTCAAGTAGAAGTATCGATGCTAAAGCAAATGGAAGTGCGCGGCTGGTCTAAAGAAGAGGTAGACGTGTACAAGAAAAATGGCGGTACACCTTGGTTAGACGGTAAGCATACAGTATTTGGTCAAGTTGTCGAAGGTATGGATGTTGTTGACAATATTACGAACGTTGATCGCAATATGCACGATAAACCAAAAGAAGATGTTAAAATTGAATCGATCACTGTTTTTGAATAATAACGAAAGAAGTGTGAGATCATGAATCAGTTTATGCTTAATTTTGGGTTCCTATATTTCCCGGAAGATAAGTCAACTTATATTCCCGCTTTCATTGAGCTTGCTATTATTATGCTACTTTGCCTATTCGTATATAAATGGCTTCGTAAAGTAGCAGCGAAACAGGCTGTAGAGGCAAAAAAGCTTGAAGAACGTGCATTACAAGAACGTAATGAAAGAATGAAAAAAGATAATTTGAGTTAAGCAGCTAGGCAATGATTTATTTTGCAAGACCATAAAGCAAAAGCTACTCGGTACAGCTTGCACCGAGTAGCTTATTCTTTATTGTAAAGCCTTTTTAAAACGCTCGACCCCTTCTTTAACAGTGTCAAAAGGACAAGCAACATTCATTCGGAGGAATCCTTGGCCTGCTTCACCGTACTTTGAACCCGGTTCAAGTGCTAACTTACCGATACGAAGCAGTTTGTCCATTATTTCTTTTTCTTCTAGCCCTGTCTCTCGATAATCAATCCAAAGCAAATAAGTCCCCTGTGGTTTAATAATAGTAATACCTTGTAAGCTTGTTAATTCCCTAATCACATAATCCATATTGGTAGATAAATAGTCGAGTAGCTCATCTAACCATGCATCACCGTATGTATACGCCGCGTGAACAGCAGGAGATGCAAAGACATTGAGCTCAATTTGACCATGTGCCAGCTCATTTTGTTGAAGCTGTAATCGTAAATCATCCTTTGGAGCAACGATCACTGCAGCTTGAATTCCAGCTAAGTTAAATGTTTTCGTCGGAGCAATAAGTGTAAGGATGTTTGCCTCATCGGCACGTGCTACCGTTGACAACGGTGTATATTTAGCGCCTTCTAGCACAATATCCGCGTGTATCTCGTCAGAAATAATAAGCACATCGTATTGAATACAAAGCTCAACTAATCTTTCGAGTGTAGTGCGGTCCCAAACGATACCTCCAGGATTATGTGGATTACATAGAATATAGATTTTAACCCCTTGTTTAAATACTTCCTCAAGAGCTTCAAAATCATAGGAGTAGATCCCGTTATTTTCGTTTAAATCGCAAGAGATTAGCTCGCGCTTTTGATTCCTTGGCACAGTGAAAAATGGTGGATACACCGGTGTAGAAATGGCTACTCGATCTCCTGGCTCTGTAAAGGTTTCGATAATACTAGCAATAGCAGGAACGACTCCTTGCTGGAATAGAATTGTTTCAGGATTGATTGTCAGGCTGTGACGACGCTTAAACCAATCAACGATCGCCCCTTTACAGTCATCACATACGTATGAATATCCGAAAATAGGATGCGAAAGTCGTTTTTCAATTGCTTGTACGACTTCCTTTGGTGGAGCAAAGTCCATATCTGCAACCCACATTGGCAATAGTTCGGATGCATCTTCAATTCCATAAATCTTCTCCATGAGGTCCCATTTTAGTGAATTAGTATTTTTACGCTCCAATACCTTATTAAAAATCGACATATTCTCACTCTTTTCTTTTTGATTATCACTATAATATGTTATCATACAAAATAATATAAATAGTAGTAAGGTGAGTAGAATTGGAAAATATCGAGATGAATCGAAGGGCTGTTAGATTACTAGAAAAGTGGGATCCCTTTCAAATGGGGGAGGGGAATTATGATACTGAGACAGCAGATGTTGTGGCGGCCCTACAAGGAATAGATGATCCAAGTGATTTGGCGAAGGTTATTCAAACCGTTTACGAACATTCTTTTGAGCAGTGGATTCCTTATGAGAAGTGTGTAGATATTGCCTATAAATTAATTTCTATAAAATTTGAAGCAAAGTGTATTATCTAGAACTTACGGTTATTAGTTTCATATGTAAATGAAAAACGCTTGGGAGCATACCCGAGCGTTTTTCTTGAAGATGAGTAGAAATTGTAATTCCGTTAATGTCTAGTTACGTTCTTCATGCCGAAGCTTTAATTGTTTTATGTATTTGCAAAATCATAAAGAGAGCACACCCCGTCTTCCGTTCATAACTAAATTATAATATGTTAACTATCATTTAAATTAGAAATTGTTGTTTGAAGTGGAGCCAGCGTGAGTGCATCTGTCGGCTACGCCTTTTGATGCAGAAATAATCGGTTCCTTTCACTGGGGAACAGATTATTTTCCTTGGGGATTAGCGTCTAGAGAGGAACGAAGGCTAAAATCGTCACATCGTGTGACAATTTATCTACACAAAACATCTGTTGGCCTGAGACCCCTCGGCGTAGTGAGGAGGCTCATCGGACGCCCCCAGGATATTTAGAACGAATGCAAAAACCGTCACATCCTGTGACAATGCATTCGTGACCAACATCGTGTTGGCCTCTGGCGCAACGGAAATCAATCCCAAGTTATGGCTAGGAGCCAAATTCTTGCGTAAAAATGAAAAATAAAAGCACTTACCCGAATACGAGTAAATGCTTTTTAGGAATAGTATAACCTTAATATTGTTAAGCGAAATTATAGCTTATTTACAAGAGCATATAAAGTTTCTTTTAGCTCATCATCGTAATCGCCAAGCTCTACGAAGTTTTCTACACGTTCACGTAAAATTGGACGCTCGATTACTAGTTTTTCATCTAAAACTCTTACTAGTAATTCAATAATTAAACGGTCGCGAACAATTAATGCTTCCTCTAAACGTTCAGGTGTAATTTTACCCTCTTTAACTTTTTTTGCCATGGAATATACCCCTTCCTTATCTTTATGCATACCCATTTTAGCATATCAGTTTGATGTTTTGGGAATTTTCTTAGAAATTACGCGAAACAGTTTTTAAGCGAAAATACTGCGGATTAAAATGACAGCAATCGCAATGGGTGCAATATAACGAACAATAGTTAGCCAAATTTTAAATAGAAGAGGCGATGACTGAAACTCTTCCTTAGAAATTTTCTTTGTATAATGGAACCCAGCAAATAACGAAATAAGTAAGGCACCGATCGGCATCATTATGCTGTTTGTAATATAATCGATAAAATCAAAAAATGACTTCTCCATAATTGTAAAGTCAGACATTACACCAAAAGAAAGAGCACTTGGTATACCAATCATGAAAATAAGAGTAGAGTAAATCCATGTAGCACGCTTTCGAGTATTTGTTTTCTCTCCAATTCCTATTGATACAACCACTTCTAGTAAGGCAATGGATGAAGTAATTGTTGCGAACAATAGTAAAATAAAGAAAATTAATATAAAAAAGCCGCCGAAAGGTACTTGCTCAAATACAGCGGGAAGCATAATAAATACTAACCCTGGTCCTTGTTCAGGTGAATACCCTAATGCAAAGACTGCTGGGAAAATAACTAAACCAGCTAAAATAGAAATGAAAATATTCATGATCGCTACGTTGACTGCAGAGCTAACGATCTTTTCTTTTTGAGACAAATAGGATGCATAGGTTATCATTGCGGAAACCCCTACACTTAAAGAGAAAAACGCCTGCCCAAGCGCTAACAAAAAGGTTTCGGCATTAAGATATGACCAATCCGGCACAAACATAAACTTAATGCCCTCGATTGCCCCATCTAATGTCACAGATCGAATAAACAGTAGGATGAAGAAAATGAACAATAGGGGCATCATCCATTTACTAGCTACTTCAATTCCTCTTTTAATACCTGCTTGTACAATAATAAGAGTTATAAGCATAAATGTAGCTTGTGCGATTAAAACCTCAACTGGATTTGCGATAATATCCGTAAATAGCGCTTCAAAATCTACTCCATTACCAGTTAAGCTCATAGAGGTTGCACGAATTATATAGCTTAAAATCCAGCCTCCGACAACACTATAGAATGATAAAATTAGCCCAGTTGCTGCTTGACCTAGCCAGCCAATCATAAACCACGGCTTTCCTGGCGCTTGCTCTTTAAATGAATTGATAGGATCTTTTTGACCACGACGACCAATCATAAATTCTGCAATTAATATCGGTAGCCCGATAAATACTGTACATAAAATAAAAAGAAAAATAAAAACACTCCCACCGTTTGTACCCGCCATATATGGGAATTTCCAGATGGCTCCGAGTCCTATAGCACTACCGGCAGCAGCAAAAATGAACCCAATCTTAGAAGCAAATTGATCTCTAGATGACAAAATAAACCCTCCTTGAATATAGAAAACAAAACCTTATTCTACATCATTTTTCAGAAAAACGATATAAAATATCGGAGTTGTAGCAAAATAACGAAAATTATCGTTTTAAATGTGTAGGGAAGTCCTCTGAAAAAGCGATTATCCGATTTCAAATAAAGTATGATGGGATCGTAGCTGAATTATCCATTTCCCCTTCTACAATTAGAAATGCAGAAAAAATAGAGGTATGGATTTTGATTTTACACGCAAAATATCCTGAAAAATGATTATCAATGGAACTTATGACTTTCGTTCCTACATTTTGAGGTCAATCTTTGTTCCAATAGGTTCAATATGTTATAATTTAACATGACATTTTCGTATATAAGGAACAGAAGGTAGGAACAAGGCTATGACAAAAAAATTTGAAGTGGGTGAAGTGCTAACTGGAAAAGTAACTGGAATACAACCATACGGAGCTTTCGTTGCATTAGATGAGCAAACACAGGGGCTTGTGCATATTTCAGAAATTACTTATGGCTTCGTAAAGGATGTAAATGATTATTTAAAAGTTGGCGATGAGATAACAGTCAAGGTGCTCGAAATTGACGACGAATCTAAAAAAATAAGCCTATCGATTCGAGTATTGCATGAAGCGCCACAACAACGGAAAAAAGAGATGCTTCCACGTAAATCTCTACAAGATAGAGTCGATGAAGATGATGCGGACGGATTTCAATTATTAAAAAATAAATTGCAGGACTGGATCCAGCAGTCTGGGCAATAATTTTAAGGATATTCTCTTTGATAATTAAAGAGGGTATCCTTTTTTAGTGCAACAAAGCATTTCTTAATTGCTTAGAAATCGGCAAGCCCCCCACTCCGCTTTTAGTGGAGGAGCATCTAGAACGAAAATCAGCGGCTTCTTACTATGTGCTGTAAAAAAGTATAAAGCCAATTCTAAGTTTCTTTAAGAGTTTGTCTAAGATCCGTGCAGTAAAACGCAGCATAGGAATACGCATAATCTCTCGTATCATTGAACAATATATTATAGATGTATGGTTAGCGATAATATATTAGCAAACATATACACTACTATAGGTCTAAAATCACTAAATATATTTAACTGGCTATAAGAAATGTAAGCGTAAACATGACAAAGTAAACAAATTGTAAAAAGTGTTCAAAATGTGACAAAATAATAGCCAAATATTGTTTGAAGTATGTTACAATGTTGGCGATATAAAATATCACAATTAAATTTAAAGAGGCGAGTATACAATGGCTGAAAATTTAAACCTATTCACATCTACTCAGGACGTTATTAAAGATGCGTTAAATAAGCTTGGTTATGACGAAGGAATGTACGAACTATTAAAAGAACCGCTTAGAATGTTATCTGTGCGTATTCCAGTTAAAATGGACGATGGTACAACAAAAGTATTTACAGGGTACCGTGCACAGCATAACGATGCAGTAGGGCCTACAAAAGGTGGCGTACGCTTCCACCCGATGGTTAGTGAAGAGGAAGTAAAAGCACTTTCAATGTGGATGACATTAAAATGTGGGATCGTGGATCTACCATATGGAGGGGGTAAAGGTGGTATTATTTGTGACCCTCGTCAAATGTCAATGGGAGAACTAGAACGACTAAGCCGTGGATATGTACGAGCAGTAAGTCAAATCGTAGGACCAACTAAAGATATTCCAGCTCCGGACGTATTTACAAATGCGCAAATTATGGCATGGATGATGGATGAATATAGTCGTATGGATGAATTTAACTCTCCTGGCTTTATTACAGGTAAACCAATTGTGCTTGGTGGCTCACAAGGTCGTGACCGTGCGACTGCTGAAGGTGTAACAATTGTAATTGAAGAGGCTGCTAAAAAACGTAATATCGACATTAAAGGCGCTCGTGTTGTTATTCAAGGCTTCGGTAATGCAGGAAGCTTCCTAGCTAAATTTATGAGTGATTTAGGTGCAAACGTAATTGGTATTTCAGATGCATATGGTGCGCTTCACGATCCAAACGGTTTAGATATCGACTACTTACTTGACCGTCGTGATTCTTTCGGTACAGTAACGACTCTATTTGAAAATTCAATTTCGAATAAAGAATTACTTGAACTAGACTGTGATATTTTAGTGCCTGCTGCAATCGAAAATCAAATTACAGCAGAAAATGCACATAATATTAAAGCGAGCATAGTTGTAGAAGCAGCAAATGGACCAACGACAGCAGAAGCAACAAAGATTTTAACTGAGCGTGGCATCCTTTTAGTACCAGACGTACTAGCATCAGCTGGTGGTGTAACAGTTTCTTATTTCGAGTGGGTACAAAACAACCAAGGCTACTACTGGACAGAAGAAGAAGTGCGTGAAAAATTATATCGTAAAATGGTAGATGCATTTGAAAATGTTTATACGACTGCAACGAATCGTAATATTAACATGCGTTTAGCAGCCTATATGGTTGGTGTTCGTCGTACAGCAGAAGCATCTCGCTTCCGTGGATGGGTTTAATTCTTATATTGGGAGGAGCTAATTCGAGTAACATCGAGTTAGCTCTTCTTTTGTTGCGATTTTTTGCTATCTAAAATATAAAATGAGAAAATAACATTAAAGGGGGAATGTTGAATGAATGGGTTTACATTTTATAATCCTGTGAAAATTCATTTTGGCGAGAATGCATTAGAGGTGCTACCTAAGGAGCTTGCAAAATATGGTCCTAATATTCTGCTTGTTTATGGTGGTGGTAGTATCAAGGGGAATGGGGTATATGAGGATGTAATCAATATACTAGAGCAAGCTGGGAAAAAAATATTTGAGTTAGCTGGAGTCGAACCAAATCCACGAGTTGAAACAGCTCGTCGTGGTGCGGAACTATGTAAAAATGAAAACATTGATTTCGTACTTGCAGTTGGTGGTGGTTCCGTGATTGATTGCGCCAAATTAATTGTGGCAGCAGCGAAATATGATGGCGATGCTTGGGATATTGTAACGAAAAAAGTATTCTCATCAGAGGCATTACCACTAGGCACTGTATTAACATTGGCAGCGACGGGCTCGGAAATGAATGCAGGCTCTGTTATTACGAATAGTGAAACGAAGGAAAAGCTAAGTTGGGGTAGCCCAGCCGTTTTCCCGAAATTTTCTATAATGAATCCAGCTTACACAGTATCTGTTCCTAAAAATCATACGGTATATGGGATTGTAGATATGATGTCCCATATTTTCGAACAGTAT
Organism: Lysinibacillus sp. 54212; assembly: GCF_036662795.1. Classification (NCBI taxonomy): domain Bacteria; kingdom Bacillati; phylum Bacillota; class Bacilli; order Caryophanales; family Bacillaceae; genus Lysinibacillus; species Lysinibacillus sp. 54212. Next base: position 628 of record NZ_JBAFWZ010000011.1, on the reverse strand, counting down.
TTCCATAACGCTACAAATACACCGGTTACAGATGAAATGTGTGAAGGTGTTCTTCGCGCTATTATAGAGACAGCTCCTAAGTTAATTAACGACTTAGAAGATGTACGCTTACGTGAAACAATATTATTGGCAGGAACAATTGGCCTAAATGGCTTCTTATCGTTAGGGTCTCGTGGAGATTGGGCTTCTCATAATATCGAGCATGCTGTGTCAGCCTTGTATGATATTCCGCATGCAGGAGGGTTAGCGATATTACAGCCTCATTGGATGCGTTTAGCCCTTGGGGAAAATCCAGCTCGTTTTGCTCGTTTGGCAAACAAAGTATTTGGTGTAGACCCTTCAAATAAATCGGATGAGGAAATGGCATATGAAGGAATTGATCGTCTTTGCACGTTTTGGACTTCATTAGGTGCCCCTAGCCGATTAGCGGACTATCATATTGATGATTCACAATTCGAAGAGATAGTTCAGCATTGTATGTTAAATGGACCGTTTGGCAATTTCAAAAAGCTACATGAAAGTGATGTACGTATCATTTTACAAGCAGCGCTATAAAAAATGCCCTCGCAAAAGTAAAATGTACCCTATAAGATGGACACTTAAAAAAGTCCTCTTGTAGGGTACTTTT